>CABRGJ010000028.1 GCA_902470405.1 uncultured Eggerthella sp. | reverse complement strand
GCTGGTGGTTTTTTGCGTTGTCGTTGTTCTTTCTTCAGACCTTATCTTTTCACTTGCCGCTGCAACGATCTATTCGATGTTGTTTTTGGTTGCAGGTCTTTCTTTTATCCGTAAGCGATTTGGCCTCCCAGCGAAAGACGACGGCTCCTCTCTCGGTAGGGCCAAGGGTAGGATTTTGGGTGGAAAGCGAGCTGCGGTTAGCTGTTCTGTTAAATCGCTGCTGAAAGATTGTTTCCCGCTTTTTTTGGCGGCGTTTCTCCTTTTCTATGTAGGGAATGCTCCAAAATATGCGATCGATTCTTTGATGAACGATGTAGCTCAAGCTCAGTATGGTTTCATCGCCATGCCTGTCTTTATCGTGAGTCTTCTGGCTCAATTCGTATATATGCCTCTGGTCGAGCCACTCTCTGAAAAATGGACGAACGGAAGAAAGCCTGCGTTTCTTCGAGAATTCGCTCTTCAGATTGGTATTGTTGCCCTAATAACGCTCGGCTGCGATATCGCTGCTTTCTTTCTAGGTATTCCTGTATTAGGCTGGCTCTACGCCACCGATCTGTCGTCTTTCTTGGTCGAGCTGATTATCCTGGTGTCCGGTGGTGGTTTCCTCGCGCTTGCAAGTTTGTTCACTATGGGCATCACGATCATGCGTAAGCAGCAACGGCTTGTATGGGGATACGTTTCAATCGCTCTTATTGCTTTGATCATCGCAAATCCATGTGTGCAAATGGGGCATAGCGGGTGCGTCATGGTGTTATTTGCTCTGTATGCTCGCACTCGCTCTCTGGTTTGCTATTGTGTTCTTTGTAAGTTTCAAGCAAGGGCAGGATCGAGAGGCCTCCCTAGATCGAAGTTCATCATGATCGGAATATAGATAATCTTGATTACGCTTTCCAATCGCAAGACATATCTACTTGGTATCGCATTTTTGGCGCTTCCGCTCTTGATCTGGTGTTTTGGCTGGTTGAGTCTTCCTTGCGCGATTATTACAGCAATTGCTCTCGTTGTGGGAGTGTTCTTGATCTGGAAGAAGATGGACCAACAAGCTTTCTGCTCTGGTGACGTGGTCGTATCGATTCCTCTTGTTGTCGCGATCGCCATTGCGCTTCTTTTGTGGTGCGTTCTGGGTGGCCAGGGTGGTTTTCTCTATCAGTCATCGGACTGGAATGCAAGAAATGCAGTCTTTCGAGATTTGATAAGCTACGATTGGCCGGTCGTATATGAAAACGGAAATGCTCTCTGTTATTATTTCGGATTCTGGCTCGTGCCTGCTTTGGTCGGGAAGCTCTTTCTTGCCTTTGGTTTCGGTGTAGATGCTGTCTGGGCTGGTGCGAATATCGCTCTTTTGGTGTGGTCAGCATGCGGCGTGTTCCTTGCGATTGTTTTGCTTTTGCAGTGCGTTAAGAAGTCCAGTCCAAAGATCGTCGTAGGTGTTGTGGCTCTCTTTATATTCTTCAGCGGGATGGACATAGTAGGCTTGCTCTTGACGGGTGATGTGTCAGCTATCGAGACACGCTTGACGCAGAAGATCCACATCGAATGGTGGGCAGAGGTTTATCAGTTGAGCAGCTTTACGACACAGTTGTTCTGGGTATTCAACCAAGCTATTCCCGCGTGGATCGCAACATTGCTCATCCTTTCAACTACACGACTAGGAAACGATATCTTCATTGGCGTTCTGAGCGCTTTTCTCTGTCCTTTGCCGACAATGGGGCTTCTCTTCATTGGCTTTGCGAAGCTTGTTGGTAGGGCGAAGGCGCGTGGAGTGCTCTTTTCGCTCAGAGAGCTTGCGTCGCTGCAAACTCTGATCGCGCTCATCCCGCTCATATCTATCGGAATGTTCTTAACGTTGAGTCAGCGAGCTACTTTGACTTCAGCGACATTCGGAGGATCACAGATTCTTTTCCATGCGTATATCGGCGGTGTTACGTTGCCGCATATATTGCGTTTAGGGCTTTTCTTCCTTCTTGAGTACGGCCTGTTGCTTCTGCTCTTGTTGCCGACCGAGAGGAAGAACCCGTACTGGTATGGTGCGCTAGTTTTGCTCATGGTTGCGAACATCACGCGGCTTGGGCCTTCATCTGACTTTGCAATGCGTGCCTCGATACCCGGTTTGATGGTGTTACTGGTTATGGTCGCTAAGCATCTTTCGGAAAAGGACTTCCGATCGTATTATCAATGGCTGAGGGAGATGAAGGGCAAGCCTGTTGATTCGATGGTTGCGCAGATGCATGGGAAGATTGTTCGGGTGATTCTTGTAATATGTCTTACTATCGGCGTGGTGACCCCTGTGGTCGAAATGGTGCGTGGACCAGTGAAGATGATAGAAGCGCAACAGATACCGATGCCTTGTGATGAAGTGAAGACTTTAAGCGAAGGACTTGACGCGAACTTCGTCACACCAGATTATGAAGCCACAGCTTTTGCTCGAATGATAGGAAGATGATCGAAGCGAAGCTGCGTTTCGTTATGAACTGCAGAGGAAAAGATTGAGTACCTATCAACCCGATTTAACTGCGGAACAGATCAGAGCCATCGGTCGGAAGCTCGCCGAAGATCGGCTCGAACATGTTGATGCTATTCAGGCTCAGGTAAAGCCTGTCTCGAACTTTTATTCTCGGTGTGGAAAGCGTCTTCTCGATATCCTTATTTCTTTGATTGCCCTCATCATTACTTTGCCGATCAATTGCGCTATTGCTATCGTTACTTTTTTCGATGTTGGTCGTCCACTGTTCTTCAAGCAGAAAAGGATCGGATCCAAAGGGAAGCCGTTTACGATCCGCAAGTTTCGCAATATGACCAATGAATGTAACGAGAGTGGTATTTTGTTGCCGCCAGAACAGCGCGTTACGAAATGGGGCAAGATCGTTCGTAAGACCTCGCTCGATGAGCTTTTGAATTTCTGGAGCATTCTAAAAGGGGATATGAGTCTGATTGGGCCACGCCCGCTTCCTGAAGTATACCTTGAGCGCTATAGCAACCGTCATATGCATCGTCTTGATGTACGTCCTGGTCTTGAATGTCCGCCGCGCGATCTCTCTCATGGCGTTTGGACGTGGGATGATCAGCTGGAAAATGATATCTGGTACGTCGAGAACGTGTCGTTTAGGGTAGACTGTTATATGTTTTGCAATCTTGTTCGATTTGTATTCGACCGAAAGAGCGCAAACGCTCGAGCAGTAGCAAAGCGAGGAAGCTTTATGGGCTACGATCTCGATGGATCAGCGATCAACGATGCTTGTATTCCAGAAGAATACCTTGTATGGGTGAGAACAGCATCGGACAGAAAGACGACATGAGCAAACGTAAACTTCTCGTTTTAGGTGGAAAGCCGATAGGCTCATGTGAGCTTGTTCGAGCAGCTCAAAATCTGGGGTTCTTCGTTATCGTCGCAGATTATTTGTCAGTTGAAGATTCCCCCGCAAAGCAGATCGCAGATGCGCATTGGGATGTGAGCACGAGTGACATCGAGATGCTCAAGAGTCGCTGTGAGGAAGAAGGAGTCGGCGGCGTTCTTGCAGGAGTGCACGAATTCAATCTTCGCAAGATGGCAGCGCTGTCAGAAGCGCTCGGACTGCCTTGCTACTGTACGGAAGAACAACAAGATCTATGCGATGATAAGATTCGCTTCAAGGCCTATTGCCGAGATGCTGGACTCGCAGTTGCACGGGAGTATGCTGAGGCAGAGGCGCTCCAACTATTAGATACAGCGTATCCTCTTGCGGTGAAGCCGCGCGATGGAAGCGGAAGCAGAGGATTTACGAAATGCTTTACTTCGGCAGAGTTGCCTGCGGCGATCGATTTTGCAAAGAAGAATTCGTTTTGTGGGGAGGCGATGATCGAGGAGTTCATCGAGTCCGATGCTCTTATCGTTCAATATACCGCACATGAAGGCGAGCTCTATTTTTGTGGGCTTACTGATAAGGGCTCGCGAAAGATCAGTTCACAAGGTGCGCCGATCATGTCGCTCCAGATCGCACCTTCGATCCATACGAAAGAATACCTTGAGAACTGTGATGCGAGGGTGAAAACCCTCCTGATGTCTTTAGACGTGAAAGAAGGTCCCATCTGGCTTGAGCTTTTCTATGCTGAAGGTAGATTCATCGTTAATGAGGTCGGATACCGTTTTGGCGGGTCGCTCACTTATCATCTTGTACGTGAGCTGTATGGGGTCGATCAGCTTGAATTAGAGATAGCCCAAAGTATGGGCTGTAGTACCCAAGGCGAGCTTTTGCCAAAGCTCGCGTATGATGGATCATATGTTATCTGGCCGCTTCATTTGCGACCAGGGAAGATCGACGATATTGCTGGCGTCGATTGGTTATGTGCTTTGCCAGAGTGCGTGGCTCTTGCGCAAGTCCACCACAAAGGGGATACGATCGAAGCATGGGGGTCGGCGCAGCAGGTTTTCGCTTATTTGCATCTAAAGGACGAAAGCTTGGAAAAGCTGTTAGCATTGATGGAAGAGGTTCTCGAGAAAGTCCATGTTCGAGATAGGGCTGGGAACGACATGCTGTTCGCGCTTTTCGATCCCCGCGAATATGAAGATATATCCTCTATGCCGTGTTTCGTGCGACAGGCATTAGGGCTGGGAAAGTAGGAGATGTTGTGTCGAGTATTCGCTACTACACTAACGAGGATATGGCTAAGGCAGCTCTTGTTTCCCGTGTCTCTACGATGCTTGACCATCTGAAACAGGGATTTCTAGCTTACCAGGAAGGTGAGGTCATTCTCCCTGAGAAGAGTTCTCAAATCTTGGATGAGGATAATCAATCGCGTGTGAACTGCATGCCCTGTACGGTTCCTGGTATTGGCATTTCGTGTGTGAAGCTAGTGTCGGTTTTTCCTGATAATGTCCTCAAAGGTCTGCCTAATGTCTCAGGCATGATCCTCGTTTTGAATTCCGACGATGGTTCTCCGGTTGCCATTCTTGATGCGGGGTTTCCGACTGCGCTCAGAACGGCTCTGGTGGGGGCGCTTGCTGCTAAGCATCTCGCGATATCGCAGCCGCGATCTATCGGGGTAATCGGTTCTGGCGAAGAGGCTCTCATGCATCTCTTCGTTTTTGCAAAACTTTATCCGAGCATTGAGGTCTGTCGTGTTGCATCCCGTAATCCTGCTAATGAAGAGCGATTTGCTTCTATCGTGAACGATCTTTTTCCTGATCTTTTAGTCACTTGTTGTGGCTCTTCATATGAGCGCGCGGCGACAGATGCAGATATCATCGTTACCGCGATTAGCGGTCAAGCACCTCTTCTCAAGGCCGATTGGGTCAAGCCAGGTGCATTCTATTGTCATGTAGGGGGGATAGAGGACGAATACGGTGTTGCATTGAAAGCCGATAAGATCGTCTGTGATTCCTGGGAAGCATTGAAGCATCGGGGATCGCCCACTATTTCTCACATGTATCGTGATGGCGTGCTCTCTGACGATGATATCTATGCGGAGCTTGCAGAGATCGTAGCTGGTAGGGTGCCTGGTAGGGAGTCAGAAGATGAGATCGTTTATTTCAACTCTATTGGTCTGGCATTCGCCGATGCATATATGGCATCATTTCTGATCTGCGCGTGTGAAGATCTCGCGCTTGGCCAGGATCTTCTGGGGTCGTCATTCACTGTGTTCGATCTCGACAAGATCGCTGCTCGGGATGAGCCGAGTGAGGAGAACATTCGGTGAGTTCAGCCATCGTGCAAAGCTTGAAGAAGCTTGTCCTGAATTGCCCTGCGTGGTTTCTTCGGAAGGTTGTGGTTCAGCGGAGACTCGCATCGAATCCGAGCGAGATCGATGATTGCATCGAGACTTTTTGCGGGAACAAGAGATACTCTGCTACGGAGCGCACAGAGCTGAAGAGGAGAGTGCGCAAAGACATGCGGGATCACCTCATCACTCCGGATGAGTATTTTCTCTACGACTTTGCTTCAAAGACGGAGCAACAAAAGAGGAGTTTCGTAGGTGACATGGAGCGTACAGTGCTTTGTGCGCGCTTGTACAACAATAATCCAGCAGGACTTATCTTCATGGATAAGATGAAGACCTACGAGCATTTCGAGCCTTACTTCAAGCGCGACGTCATCAAGGTCGCATCAGAGGCTGATAGGGAGACGTTCGAGAGATTTATCTCGAAGCATGATCGGTATATGATGAAGCCCATTGCATCATCGCGTGGTAAGGGCATCAGAAAGATCGATGCTTCTCATACGAGCGAATCGCCACAAGAGATCTTCGACGGCATCTTAAAATCAGGTGCATGCGTCATCGAAGAGTTGATAGATCAAGATAAACGCATGAGTGATCTGCATCCTCAGAGCGTGAACACGATTCGTTATGCGACCTATTATGACCGTGGTCGAATATGGACACTGGCTTGTTTTATCAAAATTGGTCGTGGTGAGAGCGTTGTTGATAATGGTGGGGCAGGAGGCTTCCTTGCGGCTATCGATGAAGGTACTGGCATCATTATAACCCCAGGCAGAACAGAATTCGGAGAGGTGATACACGTGCATCCCGATACGGGTGTGCCTATCGTTGGCTTCAAGATTCCCGCTTGGAACGAATTGAAGAGCCTCGTTGAGGCGCTGGTAAAAGTTTTACCAGAGCAAAAATATGTCGGATGGGACCTTGCTCTTTCCGAGTCCGAGGGTTGGGTGCTCGTTGAGGGCAACAGTGGCGGTCAATTCGTGGGGCCGCAGATAGCAAAAGGCCAAGGCGTAAGGGACCTCGTCGAAGCAACGTTCGGAAGTCTTTAGTTATATTCGATGATCCAACTTCTTTTACTGATTATTCTCGTCTGTGTATGTGCGGTCATCTATCTCTTGGGTGACCGAGATCCTTTGGCGCCTGCGTTCCTCTTCGCGCTAGGTTTCGCAGCATGTGCCTTTTCGGCGGTATGCTTCAGCAGCAGATGGGCATACGAGATGTCGCCGGAGATGTTCTTTGTGATCTTGTCTGGTGTTCTTATGTTTGCTGTGGTCGCCTATTTTTGTCAGTCATTCAAGATCAAGCCAAGGACAAAGCGCAAGAAGCGGGCTTCGGGGCATTGGGAGCTGCCCGTTAATAGGGGACTGCTCTTCGCCTTTCTCGTTTTGGAAGGGGGAGTATTATGTTGGTCTTTGTGGGAGATAGTGAACACGTTTCCCGCAGAGAGCATGTCGCGATCGATCGGTCTTTATAACACAGCAGTAAAGTTCACCGACGAAGGCGCTGATATTTTCAAGACTCCACTCAGTCAGTTACGGAGCTTCTGCAGTATGGTCGGGTACGTCTTCGCATTCTACGTAGCTCAGTCCTTTGCTTTGAAGAAGCGATTTGGCCGCACTGTTCAAATATGTGGCCTATTGGTGGCTTGTCTCTTGCAGCTTGCGAGCGCCAATCGCACGATAGCTGTTGGCTATATTTTTTGCTCCCTGATCGCTTATTTCGTCATCAAGCGAAAGCTCAATCATGATCGACCCGTTATCGGGATGCGAACGACTTTAGCTCTTGTGGCGGTCGTATTGTGCTTCCTTGTATCGTTCCAAACAGTGGCGGAAGTTTTGCAAGGGCGCTCGACTTCTTCAGATGCCCTGGGTTATTTGTCGGCTTATATTGGTGCGCAGTTTCCTAATCTCGATACGTTTATCCATGCGCAGGATGGTTATGGCAATAGCGGCGTGTTCGGCTATATGACATTCCGTAATTCGATCCGGTGGATCGGGCTGCAATTCGGCATCTCTGAGTTCGTGTATCAATACGATCTTCCGTTCAATAGCATCAATGGTGTGAGTACAGGTAATGTGTATACAACGTTCTATGCTTTTTTGTATGATTTTGGTTTTGCTGGTTGTATCGTCCTTACAGGGATAATGGCGGCGATATCGCAGATCGTCTATAAGAAAAGCAGAGCACTTGAGAGCGGGTCGCTCTCAGGATTTTGGATCATTATCTATACGATGATCGCATATGCTCTCGTTCTCTGCTTTTTCTCAAATAAGTTTTATGAGAATATTCTCACTATAGGTATGATCTACAAGGTTATCTATCTTTTGATCATTTTCTGGTTGATAAATGTAGTTGCAAAGCGTAAGAAGCGGGCCATTTCGGTCGGTAGGCGTGATCCATGGCGAGCGTAAAGAAGAACTTTCTCTATCAGGCAACGTATCAGCTGTTGTTGATATTGACGCCTCTCATCACGACGCCGTTCTTATCGCGTGTTCTCGGCGCGGCCCAGGTTGGTGTTTATTCATATACATATTCCATAACGAATTATTTCGTCATGTTCATCGTTCTCGGTATGTCCTCCTATGGTGTTCGTGAGATTGCAGCTTGTGGTTCGGATCGCAAGAAGCGTACAGAAATATTTT
>CABRGJ010000027.1 GCA_902470405.1 uncultured Eggerthella sp. | reverse complement strand
GCTCAACCAAAGGTGAACTTATCGAGCATGCCGCTGCCGCGAGGCGCTTATCTTGCGATGATCTTCGCGCTCGTGTTGTTGGGTGGCGTATCTGTTGCAGGCTTCAATTATTTCGGGATCCTGCTCACCACACAAGGAATCGACCTAGGGGTTGCTGCTGTGCTCATCTCGCTTTCTGGCGTGTTTCTCACGCTCTCGAAATTCGCGGTCGGCGTAGGATGCGATAGATTTGGCACCTTAACTGGTTCGTTCCTCTTCTTCATCTTACTCGCCATCGCCATGATGCTCTGTGCGCTCGTGGGCGCAGGCGGCATACCCGAAGCGGCTGCAGCTGCGATCGTTCTTGGTATCGGTATGCCACTTGGAACCACCGGCATCGCGCTCTGGTCGCTCGAGCTAAGCACTCCCGAGCAAATGCTCAAGACCATCCGCCATTTTCAACTCGCCTACGCATTCGGAGGCTTCATCTTCAACCTGATGCCAGGCGTACTGTGCGCTTTGACGGGAACGTATACGTCAAGCTATTTCGTGATGTTAGGCATGACTGCCATCTGTGCGGTCATTGTCGTAGTGGTCTACGCGCATCATATCAAGCGTACGCAAGCTGCTATTCGCAGCGATGGTCAAGTCCGTTAGACCAAAGGCGAACAGAGCGATCGATGGATGCGTAAGAAACAGTTCAAACAAACATAAGATCGCAGCGTCATCGCCCCTATTTCGCGTCGATGGGAGGCTCGACCGCTTCGAAACCTGCGCTGCCAGTCGCGATCATGCGATCGAGTGGCATGACGATAAGCCCGATCTTTGGCGTATAGCAATACACCTCCATGCCACGCTTGCAGCGAAATGTGCATTCCAAACACGGATCTTCATCGCAGTAGGCATAGGCATCCTCATCTGCAAAGGCAAAGACGATAGGCGGCCATTTCTTCAGCGTAACGTATTTCGTCATGATGCCTGTGAAGGTCTTGATGGCGAACCATCGTGGCTCATAACCCGATTCATTAACCTTCCAGGTCACGCGCAGTGCATTATGATCGTAGCTTCCCACGATCTCGTAATCGAGCTTGATCTTATCTATGACTTCGGGATCGAGGTATGAGATACCCTCCAAGCGTTCCATGGGCTTGCCGCAGCATTCTGGATGGAAATCGGTATGGGCATAAGGCAATTCCGCAACTTGAGAACGATGATTGTCGCTCATCGTGATCTCAACATCGCCATCAACGCCCTGCAATACCGCACCACATTCGGCACAGCGAAAATACGGAATGGGCACGGGAGTGACGCGCGGCTTCCAGGTTGCATGGGTTCGCGTTGGACTGAATTCTGCCATCGTCTATTCCTCCTCTTTCTCATCCTCGAATGGTTCGGAATGAGCATACAGGTCATTCTTCCTGGTGAAGTAGAGCGCTAGAATGACCGCGACCGCTACGACCAAGAACGCAACAGCGAACACGGCGCTCTTCGTATAAAGGCCCGTGATCGCAGCGCACACAATACAGAGGATGATGATGGCAACAGGAACAGCCATGATCATACGCTCGCGAGCAGCCTGCGCACGGATCAATGCATCCTGGCGCAACGATTCATCATCGCGACGGGCGCGCACATCGCGATCGGCCCACTCCATGATCTTCCGTTGAACCTCGGGCGGATAGGCGTTGAATACATCGGGGTGCGGCAACAGCAAGTAATCCGTGTCGGACTCAACGACCGTCGTCGTACCGACCGCGCCTTTTGCCGAGCGCTTCGTTTCAGTGGACTCCCACAAGAAGTCGTAATTTGTGGTTTCGTCTTTCTTCACGGATGCTCCTCGGTTCGTTTTAGCCCGGTCCTTCGAGCTTGTTTCATCTACTGAAACAGCAGGAAACCCATGAGCAGGGGTGGGTTGTGAATCCATATCGATCGCGCCCTGGTCATCCATTCCATAGATATCCGAAGGGGCTGCGTCGCGCTGTTGCTTTGCGTCCTTTTTATTCGACTTGCTACTCATGCGCCGAGCACTCCTTCATCTCTCGTCGTAGGTGAAAACCATATTATCGCATCATACCACGACAAATGCCGTGCTCTATCTCTCTACAAGCGGGCAAAACGGATCGTTAAGCAGATGCATCATCGATGCCGAGATGCTTTTCCCAGAACTCGACCGAAGTGAGATAGGGCTGCGCGTCCTTGTAGGCTTTGCGAACTTCTTCCCCGTGTTCCTTCCAGTCGCTCTTAAGCCGCTGCAGACGATCGAGGATCTGACGATGGCGCGCACGATCCATATGGCGAACCGCTGCATGCTGTCCATCGAGATCCATTGCGACCAATGTCTTCGTCGCGGTCGTGCGAGGCGAGAAGACCGAAAGACCACTATAGAAGACAACTTCCGGTGTATCGCGCAGAAGGCCATCGGGAAGCAGATGACGGTCGTAAGGAAGTGAGCGAACGAGCTTCAGGGGAATATCGATGACCGACTCTTCGCCCAGCAAACGTTTGCTGTACTTGATATTACGATACTGCGGATCCAGCTCTTCGAGCGAGAGCAGCTTCTCGTTCTTCTGCCCCTTCTCCTTCATGACCGCTTCACCATCGAGCGACGCAAGGAACTCCGGGCCCTTCAGATAGTCTTCAAGACCGTCAAGATAAAGGTCGGCCGCATCATAAGCCATTGCTTTGAGCTGCAGACGAACACCGCGCTCTATACGCATCATGAAGGTCTTGTCCGAAGCGCATCCAGTCGTTGCGATCATGATGAGAAGATTACGCACGTACTGGTATCCGTCGACCGATGCGCGGAAACGTCCCGTGAATCCATCGTGCCAGACGCAGATGCCATTCATCGTCATGTACGTGGCCTGAGCACGAACGCCAAACTCGACATCGTCACCACGTACGAAAAGCGGCATCGGAAGGCCTACACGTTTGATCGCGCTGACCGGGATGCAGCTGAACCACCAAGCACCATAAGCATTGGGCACCTCAACATCGATATGCTCGTTACGAACGATGTAGCGCTGCTGATCGACATAGTATTTCGTGGATTTGACCTTACGATATACGCCCGTGCTCGTTACATACGAGACGTCCTCGAACTGACGATTGGGCTCTTCAGCGATGAGCATCGCTCCATTGATGAAAGCGTTCTTGTACGATCCTGCTGCAAGCGAGAGCAGATTGAAGGTTCGCTTAAGGCTTTCCGTCGAAATGCTCACATCATCATCCATGAGCAGTACGTGTGTAAAGCCCGCATCCGATCTCAACGCTTCTACCATGCCACGCGCAAAGCCACCGGCACCTCCCACATTAGCATTCGGAACGATGGTCACGCCCGTATCAGAAAGCGCCTCAGCATCAAGCGTACGTCCGTTATCGATAACGAACATATGGAAGTTCGAAGCAATAGCCTCATCGCTCGCGAGGATCTCCTTCTTCACGAGCTCGATATTAGGAACGATGTAATCCTCTTTCTGGAACGTCGTGGTGCAAAGCGCAAGCCTGACCGGATTGATCTGCTCTTCGGCTACACGAGCATAATAGTACGCCTTGGTGAGTGTAACGCTTCCTCGAACGTCCAAAGAGAAACCGATCACCTCATGCTTCGTTTCTGGAATGAGCAGGTCGAATTCAAGGACCCCATCCTCGCGTTCGAGCGCCATGCTGCGATTCAGGCGAATGCCACTTGACAAAGGATGCGCGCGCGAATCCAGATAAGAGCGGCCGAAGAATTGAATCGTGCACGAATACTCGCTGTTGATGTTGAGGTTCGCCAGCTCTAAATGCACATGGACGCGCTGGATTCCTGTGTATTTCTTCCATTTCGCAAGCGAGCACGCATTGAAATACGTAAACAGATCGACCGAGCCTTGCAATGCGACCCCGCCGTCAACAGGAGTGCAAGAAGCATCTTCGTCGGACTTGATGTAAAGCTCCCAACCTCCCAGCGGATCGTCGTTCTTCGGGAGAACGATGTTCGAAAGCGTATGGTTAACGTAATTCATGATCTTCCTCTTCAACCTCGGTCGAATGAACTAATCCGTGCCTATTATCCTATATAATCGCATGTCGCCCTCGGAAAGAACAAGCTCGAAACCAGGCGTATCCTCATCGATGTCCGTAATGCCGACCCAATTCTCAGGATAATAATCAGGCCACGTGCGATGGTAAGGAATATGCCCGTAATCGAGCATCATGACATACTGCGCACCAACGTTCTCGAGCGCTTCCGCCGCTTCAGCGTCAGTCGTATATTGGGCAAGCTTTGCTTGGAGGGTCTTCTCGTCAGCATTATGACCAGCTCCTGTATAGGGTAAACGATAAACCGTCCGTAACCCATCAACTTGATACGCTAAGAAACTTCCGTCGTAAGGGATGTTGTAGACGATGTCATCTCCCACGATCTCCTTAGCCTGTTTAGCGAAACGCTGCTCAGATTCGGAGAAGATGATCTCGTCATCCGTCTGATCCATCGAATAGTATTCATCCATCATATCGGCGAAATATCCGAAGGGTGTCTTCACGAAACCCATGCCGCGTACCGTAAAGCTCGGGAAGAAGATAGCGAGCAGGAGCACAAGACTCAAGCAAAGTTTTAAGAATGCGTTGGATTTAAAATAGCTGGGCAGCAATTCATAAAGCCGCGCGATACCGATTGCGGCCACGGGAACAGCGATCATCGCTTGCAACGCCCCCGTTCTGCGCCAGTCCGAATACCAGAAGCCCGTCAGGAACTGATCCCATCGTCCCTCAAGGCATACACCAGCCCAATAGACGACCGCCGTCATACCAAGTGCAAGTGCCAGCCATCCATACCTGCGTTCCTTCAGCATCGTAAACAAGCCGATGAAGACCAAAATGGTCACGACGAATGCTGCAGGCGACCATGAATTGGAGAAGAGCAGCGCGTTCACGAGCGCTTGGCTCTTCGAAGCGACCGGCGCCCAGATGAAGTGGGTGACATCATACATGAACGGGGCTTTATAACAAGCATACCAAACGATGAACATCGCCACGAAATAGAGCGCTACCAACCCAACACGAACCCATGAGGAACGCGGCCGCTTACTGCGTGGACCGGTCGCATCCCAAATACGCCATGCTAAATAAGGAATGGCGAAGAGCATGACCGCAAAGAAAGTATTGGGTTGGGCAAAGAGGCAAAACGCTGCACTGATGATGCATATGACCAGGTAGACCATTCGCGTTGAGCGACGCATGCCAGATGAGCAGAGCTGCATGACCGCAAGCAGCATGACTGGCACCATGATGAAGCCGAACAGATTCGATTCGAGCACACCATAGACCGTGAAGAACCATGGAAATCCAACGAATGCGATGCAAGCAAAAGCGCCCGCGATGATAACGTTCTTACGATCAGCGAATATCGCGCGCAAGAGACAAAGACAACTGAGCGGGTAGACAAGCGCACAACATACATAGTTCATCGCGTTCGTAACGAGCAAGTTCGAAGTGTTGGTAATGCTTGCCACCATTGCGGCGATCATGTGCCATGCTGCAGGATAGTATGATCCAACAGCACCGAGATCGCGATAGAGCGATGCGGCAAGCGTTGAATAATGACCCGATTCGACAAAGCTTCGGATGAGACCTAAGTGCGTAAGGTTGTCATAAGTCTCATTGAAGCATTCTGTGCCATCGAGCGCCTTGACGAAGATGAAAAGACCTACGCCAAGGCCCAGACCGATATACAGAACGATCATCTTCACATCGAAGGATTCGAATTGCGGAAGCAAACCTTCTTGGGACGGTGCCTTCGAGTTCTTCTTGCCTTTTCGCACAAGAAGGCTCACAACGTAAACGAGTACTGCAAATACGAAAACAGGTAAAAAGAGGCTCCAGCCTGATGCGAAGAGATCGATCTTGTCATAGATGATCGCGAGCACCTCAAAGCAAAAGGTCGAGATGATGGGAGCTGCAGCAAGGGCGAAGAGCGTTGGAAGTTTAGCAGCTTTGAGGAGAAGGAAGCCAACAAGGTAGAGCGCTATCACGCTTACCATGCTCACTAGGAAGAACATACCCCATGAAGCCACTATCGATCCTTTCTACGCAATTCCATCACGCTATCATGTGCCGCGACATATGGAAGATCAACGCGAACGCAGCACTGCCTTGAGGTAGCCATACTGCTTCGCGATCGCATAACCTATACCTACTATTGCCAGAATAACAAGCGTTTTGCAAATGAGGCTCAGCACGATCCCTTCTGGGAAGAAGGGGGCAAGGAGCATGCAGATGCCACCCGCGATGAGTCCGATGCAGATCTCGGGCAAGAAGCATGCGATACACCTATAACCTTGGCGCACGGTCCTCTTCAGAAAATAATACGCCGTTGGCACGGTGTGGAGGCAGAACGCAACGGATAAACACAATGCAACCGACTGCAAGCTGCCAAAACAGATACCCACCACAAGGCCACCTACGGTGAGCAACGTTGAGACCGTGACCGACCGGAAGAGCAAATCAGCACGACCAGCACTTAAGAAAAACGCACCAGCCACGCTGTTGACCAACTGGAAATAGATACTGACGGCCAGCATCTGTAACAAAATGACCGCGCTGCCCCATTGATCGCCATACATGATCCCCACGATCTCCTCAGGAGCGCAGAAGAAGATCGCCGCGATGGGGATGCCCACGAGCGAGAGCGCTTTTGCAACCTTGAACCAATAGGAGAAGATGGTCTCAAGATCGTCTTGATGCTTTGCCATATAAGGCTGAATGACCGAGATGATGACGTTCGATATCCCGTTGAGTGGGTAGGTGGTAAGGCGATACGCTTTGTCATAGAAGCCAAGTGAGCCTCTCCAAACACCTTACCGATGACGAGATTGGGTAGATTGGTCGAAAAGTAGTTGACCATGCTCGAACCGAATTGAAAGACAGAGTAGGAAAAGACCTTCTTTAACGAGGCGACGAAATGCATGGTGAGATGACGAATGGGACGCGCAAAATAATTCCAGAAAAACGTGATCGCACCAGCGATGATGTTGTGCCAGATGAGCGCATAGACGCCCCAGCCCGAAAACGCCATGATGATAGCGATGATGCCAGCGGCAACCGTGACCACGAAAAGCCTGATGCCGATGCTCAAAAAGCGCTGGTCTTTAAGTAAGAGTCCATTAGGAACCATATTCAAAGTCGCGAAGAGCAACGAGAGCGAGCCCAAGCAACAAAGAGGTACGAGCCGATCGTTCGCGAAGAAGAGCCCAATCGGAATCGATGCCGCACAGAAGAGCAGCGTGAGCGCGATAGCGAAGATGATCGAAAAAGAGAACAGTGCCCCATAATCTCGATCATCGAGATCCTGATACTGGATGATAGCGGCTCCTATACCCATGTCAGCAAATGGGATGAAGAGATTCAAGAACACCAAGATGATAGCCAACGTGCCGAAGTCCTCGGGCGGCAAAAGGCGCGCAAGGATAGCAGTGATGAAGAGCTGCACGAAAAGACTCGTGTATTTTGACGCGAATTGGATGACCGCCGCACCGCGCATGCCGACTTTCCGCTGCCCGATCATGCGAATGCCTCCTCGACATGAGCAGCAGCACTATCCCAACTGTAGTGTTCATCGACCAGTTGCGCGATCGACGAACCGGATAGGCTGCCCTGCTCAAGAGCATCGAATGTTTCCCGAAGCGCGGTGGCGATGAGCTCTGGGTCGGCAGAGGCGAGGATCGTGCCATATTCCGGTGAAGGGACGAGCTCATCTGTGCCTCCCACGTGCGTTATCACGGGGACGCACGCACAGGCACCGGCCTCAAGAAGCGCAGTACAGAATCCTTCGGAACGCGAAGGAAGACAGAAGACCTGGCATTGCTGCAAGAGAGCGGACACATCGGATGCGGAGAGCGAACCGAGGCAGAAGAAGTTATCGGGCGCCGAACTTTGCATCTCGTCGAACAAGGGTCCACTGCCCGCAGCCAGAAAAACGATCCCTTCATCCTCTAGGAGCATTGCGGCCTGAGACAACTGCTTGATGCCTTTTTCAGGCGAGAACCGACCTACGAATGCGACGCTCTTCACCTCGTGTGGAAGGCTCAGTTCTTTTAGGAAATCTCTCTTTGAAGCGTTGTTTCGATATGCTGGCGCGTCGATCGAGTTGCTCAGAACTCCTTCGGCTTCAATGCCAAACTCTTGCAGCCAGACGCAACTCGCCTGCGAAACCCCGAAATAACGGGGACGATATTTTTTTCCGCGGGATGTGATCGCTCGTTCATAAGCACGTATCGCAAGATCTGCCACACTATTCCCAATCGTCAGATACGCAGTTCCATGATCGAGAACGATCGGACGAAGACCAAGATCGCGAGCATATCTCATGCCCTCTAACGAATGACCATAGAAACGCGTATTCACCAGCACGCCAGAGACCGGCAGCTTCTTGAGCTCAGCCATCAGAGAGGCATACTCGGCATTTCGTTTCGGGATCGGGAGGCGCCCTTTCATGAGTCGATAGCTCGGCAAGCGGATCACGCGTACCCCATCGGCTTCGATCTCATCTGAAGGCGAATCGAACAGATTGGTCGTAACGACCACCACGCGATTCCCCCGCTTTGCGAGCGCATGTGCGAGATTGTACGTATACTGCTCGACGCCTCCTAC
>CABRGJ010000026.1 GCA_902470405.1 uncultured Eggerthella sp. | reverse complement strand
AAGAAGATTATGATTGTCGTAGGAATCATTGCTGCCGTGGTTGCTGTCGGCGTAATCGTCGGCTTGGTTTGCAGTCTCGGCAATGCGGGAGTTGCGGTTAAGAATTCGGTCGATGAGTATTCATGGGAGGAACTATCGGCCATCTCGGAAGAAATCGCAAATACGTCTGACGAAGCCGAAGCGATCGAGGTTGCGAAGAAGTATCATCTTACGACTGCAAACGGAACGCTCGATGGCACGCAGGTGAAGACGGTTCCCCTCGCGAATGGTCAGTTCGTACAGGTTCAGGTCGCTGGCTTTGTGCACGATGATAAGACCGACGGCGGCAAAGCGGGCATCACCTTCATCTTCAAGGACGCTATTTCCGCTCACGATATGAACGGCTCCAACACGAATGTGGGTGGCTGGGCGGATTCCCAGATGAGAGCTTGGCTGACTACAGATGGCATGAACTTGCTCCCTTCTGATCTTCAGAATGTGATCATATCTGTGGACAAGAAGACCAACAACTCCGGAGAAGCGAATAGCAGTGCGGTAGTGACCATTACTGCCGATAGTCTCTGGTTGTTCTCTGCCGTTGAGCTTTGTGGCGATATCGATTGGGCAAAGGGAGAATATGCATACGTGAATAGCATCTGGAACTCTGAAGGAGCGGAATATAAGCTTTTCCGCGATCTTTCGGTCAAGCCATCATCCCCAAATATGATTCTCATCAAGGCACTCGATGGCAATCCGTGCAATTGGTGGGGAAGGTCTCCACACCCTGTCGGAGCGAATAGCTTCATAGGCACGAGCAAAGAAGGCGGTCCCAATTGCGGCTGGGACGCTTCGAGCAATCGCGGTGTTGTGCCTGGATTCTGCATCTAAGGTTGTCAAGATGAAAACAAGAGGCGCTCACAGGCTGTGGGCGTCTCTTGCTGTTAGTGAAGAGGTTGAAGATGTTTTGCACGAGTTGCGGTGAAGAGCTTGAGGACGATGCGCGATTCTGCACGCATTGCGGCGCGAAGATAAGTGAGCAGGATAAGGCGAGATTAGAAGCCGCAGAGGCTTCATCGAAAGACAAGGGGCTTACCGCTGACATGCACAAAGAAAATGCAGCAGCGGCATCTACTTCGTCGTCTCAGGCTTCAGAGGCGCAGACTCAGCCCTCAGAAGAGCAAACGCGATCTTCTTCTGGCAAACCGACAATACGCAATCGCAAGATCATAACTATCGCCAGCGCAGTTATTGTTGCTGTTGTGGCGATGGTGTTGGTGGTAGTTGGGGTTTCCAGCTGTTCTTCTCAAGCAGTCGCTATCGATTCAGATACCTTCCCTAACGATCAGATTCGCGATGCCGTGATGCTCGAACTTGATGCAGATGGCGACGGTTCGCTTTCGCCCGAAGAGGCAGATGCGGTCGCCGGCATCGTCGTAACACCCAAGGGCGCTGCTTTCGTTAAAGAGGACGACGAAACGGATTTTGCCAACATACGAAAAGCCCTAGAGGCGAAAGATGCTTCCGACACGAGTGCGTCTTTGGCTAACGATGCAAACACTATGGACAACGATGCGCGCGTTTCGACGAATGCGGAGGATCTTTCGCGCAGCTTAGAGCCATTTTCGAAGATGAAGAATCTAGTGGTGGCAGACATGGGCATCACAGATTTGGATCTCGGAAACCTCTCTGAGCTGGAATACGTTGATTGCCGAAATAATCCCATCGAAACGCTCGATCTTTCCAACTGCAAGAACCTCGTTTCGCTCTTCTGCGATGACGGGGTCGAACTTATCGGTCTTGATTCTGCGGGATTGTATTATCGTGACTTGATCTCGAGTGTTGCAGAGTCTGGAAAGGCCTTGCCGATCGTTTTTTCGTATGATGCGATGGGGCGTATTCTGCAGTATGGAGATGGGTCGTCAGTCGAAAAAGTCTATAGCTACGATGAATATGGCAGGCTTGTTCGCGCCCAGAATGGCTCATCTGAAGGCGCTTGGTATGAGACCTATTCCTATGGCGAGAACGGGCTTTTATTCCAAGCCACTGTCTTCCAGCCGTTGAGCGTAGGCGAGGCTCCACATGAATTCACCTATGAATATGACGATAAGAATCGCCTGGTCGAGGTTGCAAAGACGCGAACGGGCGAAATGGAAGCAGAGGCTCGGATCGAATACGCGGACAACGTGCCTTCCTCCATCAAGACCCTAGATGCTACGATGACCCTCGTTGCCACCGATAAAGGTCGTATCTCTCAAGTCGATTGTACGGACCCGACATCCGGAGCTGATCTGGGAACCTATGCCTATAACTATCTTGAAGATGGACAACTTGCTGGCCTGAACACAACAGACATGGATGCATCCGCGTCTGGTGCGCGTGCTCTATCTCTGCACAAGACGCTTAAAACTTCGTTTAGCGATTCCGATCAACCGCTTTTTACGACAGTGGAAGAAGGTGCATCTGTCGGCTCGTCGAATACGTCGCTTGATATACGTTATGAAACGAACGCAGATGGATATATTACCCATATGGAAACGCCAAGCAACGGGGGACGAACGCTTTTGAGCGAGAGCATGCTCGATATCTCGTACATCAAACATGTGGGCAAGCTCGAGGATCTGCCCGCACAGCGCTACGTGCCAGTCTTCCGCGTTGCGAACACCTCTAATCCTCTTGAGGTGTTCGCATGGTGCCTCAACCAAGATCTGTATGCATCAACAGGGTCGAAAGACGTTATCTCGATCATTGAAGACGGTCCTATGCAGATGACGCTTCATTCTCTTGGCATTACGGCAAATGTGGTTTCGAATCCTAATGAGCAGAAGCTTGCAGACTACATGAACGAGCATTGCCAGGATCCCTTCGAACTGAAGCCTGCGCTCGGTATCGTTGCGACCGACCCTTCGACCTTTGGAGAAGCTCAAAGTCAAGAGCCTCCGAACAATACGGAGGCAAGCGAGGCCGAGTCAGCTGCACTATCTGCTAGAACCGTGACGACCGATCACTTCACCTTTGTCATGCCTGAGAGCTGGGCGGACAAGGTAACCTGGACGATGGAGGAGCATACCAACGCGGGTGCTGCCACGGACGGCTCAGACCAACGGATCTACCAGTACTTTTTCTACGTGCACAAGGAAGATGTTCTTTCCAATCAAGTCTTATCCATCATGGTGACTAATGATGCGACCGGTGAACTCGGGCAAACCAACGTTATTAACGAGTTCAAGACAGCTGACGGCCTACAAGGATACGTATGTTACTGGGATTCCTTCCTCATGGCAGAAGGTTCTCCGAATTCCAATGCAGCAACGATAACAAGCTTGCAATCGGGTGGCGAAGTACAGTACTCACCTTCGTTCGATAACGACGAAAGAAAAGCCTGCAACCATAAGATCGAAGAATGGTTGAAAGCCAACGTCGTTCCTCAGATCAAGCCTCTTTAGTAAGGCTCGAGCGGGACATCTTTTCCTACGTATCTCATTCTTAAAACGCCTATTAGCTGGTATTATCTATTCATACACTCATCATTTCGTCTCGTCGTGCATTGGGCAAGAAAGGGGCTGCAATGGCTAGAATAAGCTTAGATGCTTATGAAAACGCGAGCAGAGAATCTCGCGAATTAATAGAAGTAGCCAACGATTATCTTACGGATAATAAGGGCTCCGATCTTGAGCTCACACAAGATCAAGCAGAGGATTTCATCAACGAGCTCATGCTCACTGACAAGTATGCAGTGACGAAGAACGATCTGGCCGCACTCCAGGTCGCATCGTTCGTCGATTTGCGAAGCGAAGTACGCGCGAGCACAATGCAAATCAAAGAAGAAGTGCGCGCAGTAGGTAACCTGGTAGCTGCTTGCCAT
This sequence comes from uncultured Eggerthella sp., assembly GCA_902470405.1. Lineage (GTDB taxonomy): Bacteria > Actinomycetota > Coriobacteriia > Coriobacteriales > Eggerthellaceae > Anaerotardibacter. Next base: position 4,911 of record CABRGJ010000026.1, on the reverse strand, counting down.
GCTGATACGATCGCAAAGCTCAACATGCTTCAAGAGGGTATCGCGACGATTAGCCAGAATGTCATTATTCTGGAGCAAAACCTCGAAGACATCTCGACCCATGTGCTCCAGTTGCAAAACGAATTTAATGCTTATGTGCTGAAAGACCAGTATTCCAATAATATCCAGATCGCTAAGCAAGATTTGATCAGACTCAATCAGCAACTTGAATCAGATTTCGGACACAACAAGGAACTACGTCGTACCGCGGTCGGGATATTGCAGGCAAACGACCTCAATGTCCGTACTGATACCATGCTCAACCTTGCAGAAGAGCTTATGATCACAACGCCGAACTACTGGCTTGCACCAGCGCTCGTGGCTCTTGCAAACTGGATCAATGCATCTCGTGCAGTGTCCGAAGGCCAATCGATATCGACGTCAGATGTGCGCAGCGCCATTACCGGCATCGAAACCATGCTCAAAGAGGCATACACGCGGGAACGCGCGAAAACGGCACTCTTCTTCGGCCTTATCAGCCGTCGTGCCAACAATATCCCTGAAGCTAATGCCTGGTTTAAAGAATACATCGATTTCCAAGATCCTCATGCCGTCGATCATACCTGCATGGTCCTTCTGAACATGTATGCCGGTGGCCTTATGGGACATGGGGCTGAAGAGCAGATGATCTGGATCACGATGAGCGATTGGCTCAATATGCTCATGGGTGATGCCGACGGCGCTTATGAAAAGACGCTCATCGATGACTGGAAGAAGAAATGCTTGAGTCTGGTCGAGCTGTCAGATGCTCCCAGCGGCTCCTATCGCACATTGAGTGCTTTTTCTCCCACCTGGGAAACGCTCGAACGAGAAATGCGCAGTTCCTCGATCCACTACGAGCTCCGATCATTCCTTGAGGAATCCTTGACCGATAAGGATTTTGATGAGGACGATACCGTCCTCATCGATTCCATGATCGCCGACTTGGTGAGCGACTACGATGCTGAAGAGCTTCCCATTCGTCGTGAGCAGGAGTATCAACAGCTTATCGTCGATCTTGGCGGTCGCAGATCTCTAGCAGACAAGTTGCGCTCGATCAAAGACGACATCATGACCGAGTCAAAGAGCTTTATAGCCATCATCAGCGATGCTGCACGCGATAAGAAACTCTCCCATGCAACAGCGGCTACCCGTACGCTTGCTTTGCGTATTCAGATGCCGTGGATCGCTCGAGCCTATGTCGACTTTACTACAAACTATCAATCCCAGCTTCCTGGAACGATCGGGCTCACGCTGGATGATTTCGAAATGCAGACTGCCTACGGTGCCGATGAAGACCAGGTCCTGGATCAATTCATCGAGCACGTCAACGCTCAAGAGCGCGAACAGCTCTCTGCAAGCAAAACAGGCACAGTGCAGAAGGTTTGCCTCATCGCTGGAGTCGTTTGTGTACTCTTAGGGCTTATCTCGATGATGATGAATCCAGCTGGAGCAATCTTACTTATCGGCGGTCTTGCTGCGAGTGGCTACGGTTTATTCTCCGCCACGAAAGCACGCAAGGAGCAAGAGGCTATCAAGCAAGAGATGGCGAAAAAGCGCCGCTACGGCACCCTGATCATCCGCTCCTTCATGGAGGAGGCGCGTCAGTGGAGAAAGGTCTATGACGATCGCGATGCAGAGTTCGAGGCCACACTTGCCGAACTTGATGCCAATAAGGTGACCATGAGCGAGGGCGTTGCCTCTATAGAGACAACATCGCAGATGTAAGGGGTTTGTGCTATGAGCAAGGCTATCTCATGTGCCGTTTGTGGCGGAGAAAACAATTCAGATGCAAGCTTCTGCAAGTTTTGCGGATCGCCCATTGAAGGGAGCGCTGAGGTTGTAGAGAGCGCGACTGTTTCGGAAACAAAGAGCGTACCGAGGTGCTCTCAATGCGGCGCGCCGATCAAGAATCCAGACCAAAGGTTTTGCGGCTCATGTGGGACGGTTCTCAGCAGTGAAGAAGCTATAGCGCCCGTCAATCAGGCCGCTGCTCCCGTTAAAGACGTCGCCCTTTCTGTAGCTGACTCCACAGGCGTGCCAAGCACGCTCGTTTCCTCGGCGGATTCGGTCAAGGACGGTCTCTCGAAGGCATCTGCCAAACTCGATTCGTTCATGGGAGCAACCCTCGACCTTGACGCTGTAGGTAAGGATTTCGATCCCAGTTCGATCGATCTTAAGAGCATAAGCGCCGAAGAAATAGCGAGTGCATTTTCATACTTTGGTAAATCCCTCGCCGATCCGGTTGCAGAAGAGGTCGTGGTGCTCGACATGCCTGAAGATCGACGCTCCTCTGAAGAAGGAGAAGACAAGGCACCGAGCGTCAAAGACAGAAAGGACTTTTCCGCCAAGACGGGTGCAGCCGTTTTCGGGGCACTCTCGTCGCAACTGCATGCCGAATTCGCACCGAAAATCGAAATGATCGCTGAGCGTCGCGGAAAGGCTGCGAGCAAGGAAAAGACCGATCGCCTGAAACACAAGGTGGATCTTGGCGATATGGAAAAGCGCACAGCTGTCGAACAGGCGAAAGAGTAGGCGGATTCATCATGGCAATCATCGATATCATCGATTATGAGGGGCCGAATAATGTCCTGGTATGGAAGAGCGATAAAGAAAACTTCAGTACGCTTTCTCAGCTGATTGTTCACGAGTCGCAAGAAGCTCTCTTCTTCAAGGACGGCGCCGCGCTCGACTTGCTCGGCCCGGGCAGATATACGCTCCAGACCCAGAATATTCCCATTCTGAGCAAGCTCATCAATCTGCCTTTCGGGGGCGAAAATCCCTTCCAATGCGAAGTTTATTTCATCAACAAGACCGAGGAGATGGCGATACGATGGGGGACGGATCGTCGTGTCGCATTCGTTGACAATTCACTCGAGCCGCCTTTACCGCTCTCCATTGGAGCTGCTGGCGAAATGACCATTCGGGTCAAAGATTCTCGTAAGCTCGTGCTCAAGCTGGTTGGCACTGAAGCTGTCCTGGGCCAGGACAAGTTCATGTCCTACATGCGCAGTATCATCAACATGGCGGTCAAACCTTCTCTTGCTCGCATTATGCAATCAGGAGACTTCTCCATCTTTAATATCGATGCACATATGGACGAGCTGGCAAACGCGCTTCATAAGCAGCTCATCCCCGAATTCGATGATTATGGTATCGAGCTCAAACGCTTTATGATCCTCAACATTGCGAAACCTGAAGATGATCCGATGTACCAGCGCTATTATCGCGCGGTCTCCGATCAGTCTCTCAATGTGCTCGAAGCGCAAGCTCGCCAGAACGAGCAGGTGAAAGATGCCGAGACTCAGTGGAAGGTTGCAGAGCAAGAAGCCCAAAAGACCGTCATCGATGCGCAAGCTGCAGGACAGGCGAAGATCATTGATGCGAATGCTGAAGCGGAGAAACGTCGCGTTGAAGGGTATACCTATCAGCAAGAACGCAGCTTCGATGTAAGTCAGACCGTTGCAAACAATGATGCCGTTGGCGAGTTCACCAATATGGGTATTGGTTTGGGGATGCTGGGCGGCATCGGAGGATCGCTCTCCGGTACAGTAGCAGGCATGGCGAACGAAGCGCTGGCCGATGGCCTTGCGGGAGCTAGCGTAGCTGGATCGGATGCTGCGATGTTCGTCGCACAATGAAGGGGAAACTGGGCCTCGCCAGCCTGGATCCGATCCCTTAGCGGATCTTCGCATGCGCATCGAGAAACTCAAGCTCTTGCATGATTCCGGCCTGATGAGCGACGACGAATTCGAAGCCCAGCGTCAAAGGATTATTTCAGAGATTTAGACAATGCGCCAACTGCATTGAGAATGGGAGCTAGGGATCATGAATCGAAATAAAGGTTTCACTCCGATCGTTATCTGCGGCGTTATCGTTGCGGTGGTCTATCTTGTCGTTGCGCTTTTCGTTCCTTTCTTGAGGACTCCGAGCTATTGGGTCGCATTCGGTCTTGGTTGGATTGCGATCTTGCTGGCCTTTGCCATCAATATGTATACGATAAGGACTGCAAATACAGCGCAGGGTGTTCTCTATCGTTCGTCATTATGGGCTGTTTCCGTCGTATATCTGGTTGTGGCTACGGTAATAAGCCTCGGCTTCATGGCTGCTGCCTTAGCACCTATTTGGTCTGTCATTCTTGCCCATGTGCTATTGGCTGCGGTGTGTATTGTGGTCGTTGTTGCGGGAGCTCATACTGCCTCTCATATTGAAAGCGGTGAAATGGCAACGAAGCAGGAGATCGCATTCATCAAGAGTATGCGAGCCCGTGTCAACGGGCTCGAACCTCTGGCGAAGACCCCCGAAGCAAAACAAGCTGTCACTTCGTTGGCTGAAACTCTGAGGTATACAGACCCCGTTGATAGCCCCTCTCTTTATGTGGCTGACCAGGAGATCGCTGAGCTCGTTGCCGCATTGAGCAACGCGCTTCTAGCTCAAGACAATGAGCAGACACTTACCCTTTGCACTCAAGCCAAAGAGGCAATTGAGCGCCGAGCAACTATGGCAATCTCACTGAAATAGTACTGTTTGAAGACCGGTCAAGGGGTTAAGGGAGCGGTATTGTGTTTTGTCCTAACTGCGGATCTCCGCTCGATAAAGGCTCATCAAATTGCGCGATCTGTGGCAGTGCTGTTTCGGGTGCAGTCATGCCACCGATCGATGTCGAGCCAGAAGCTGTCGTCTATAGCGCGCACAATGCTCCTCAAGAGGAGTCCTACGTTCGCGCTCCATTGCAATACCAGACGTTTGCTTGTCCGAATTGCGGTATGAACGCCCTCATTCCCGATGCGAGCGGTATTATTGCTCATTGCAAAAGCTGCGGGAGCGACATCGATATCCGCACTCGCAAGATTACCGTTGAGCGGCACGAACATACTCATAACTACATCACGT
>CABRGJ010000025.1 GCA_902470405.1 uncultured Eggerthella sp. | reverse complement strand
TTCTGTTCTGACATGATGGGTCCTTTCTATGGGTGCGCCCTTGCGCGGTTGCCTTATGACGTTTACCATTCTTCCAATAGTGGTATAGAAATGTAAGTAGGCACTATTTTGTGCTATAGGAACCTTTTAGTAACCATTGAACTTGAACGGGAGATTTCCAAGATGATGGGTTGCAAACACGCTGCCGATTTGGCTGAGTTGCCCGCTTGCCCCGTGGAGACAACGCTTCTCCTCATCGGGAACAAGTGGCAGGGGCTCATCCTGCGCGACCTTATCCTTAACGGCACCATGCGCTTCAAGGAGCTGCAGCGCTCCATCGGCAAGGTTTCCCAGAAGGTGCTCACCTCGAACCTGCGTGCCATGGAGGAGTCGGGAATCGTCCATCGCGAGGTGTTCGCCGAGGTACCTCCGCGAGTCGAGTACTCGCTCACGCCCCTCGGGCAGACCCTGAAGCCCGTCCTCGACGCCATGTGGAACTGGGGCGAGAGCTACAAGGCCTCCCTCGGCGCGGATTGACCGCGGTGGATTGCCGTTAGAAATGTCGGGGCATCCGCTTTAGGAGCTTGAGTTGCTTAGATAGACGGGGCGATGCGCGGCGCCCGGAGCTCGGATAAGCCCCGTCTCCGTCGTAGCACGGATCCGCGAGCGTCAATGAACCAGGTTTAAGGTTCTCCTATATTGTTTTTCGTGACACTCTCTGCGCAGTTATGACCAAGTAATACCAGTTCAGAGAACTGGCTTTCGGTAGGTCAAAATATTCCGTTTTCATCGGGGTGTTTTATAAGATCGCAATGAGTTCAAATCAATCCTGCGAGCAGAAGAGACAGGCTGTACTGTGGAGCACGAGATGGACTATCAGGCATTTGTCATCACGGGTTTTCCGTCTTCCACCATAGAGTGGGAGTAAAACACCAGTTCATAGGTGCTTTTTGCATTAGTTTACACCTTTTGATTTCTTTGTAAATAGGTGTACTTTTCTGACACGTTTTTTGTAAACCCGTCGGGATCTCTCTCACTTTAGATTGTGACGAAACGATAGCTTGGCGATGTGCCGCCAAGCTATTTTTGCTTGTTGGAATTGCAATATGCCATGCCCTGCTGCTCCAGTCGTTCACTGTTGAAGGAAGTTATTCTTAGTTGACCATAGAAGTTCACTTGAATAACGATGCAAACCGCACGGAACGATAGTCAGGTGTGAATACCGTGCTGAAACGGCTGAAATAGCATGCTATAATTCTTTTCATCAGTCAATCAGCGGAGCCTTTGGCAAGCGACGCTTCGAGTTAGGTTTGATGAAGATCTAGCGATGCCCGTAAGGGTGCCCATACGACCATTCCGTACGCCGGTCGCGCTTTGGGGTGCCGCATCGCTTCAGTGTCTTCTCGTTTATAAAACAAATTACGCGTGCCTGACCCTTGCGCGACCTCCTCTCAAAGGAGCTCGCCATGCAACTGAATCTCGCTCACATCAACTATACCTACCCTGGGGCGGTATCGCCCACCATTAATGACGTCAGCGTCACGTTCCTGTCGGGATGGACAGGCATCATCGGCGACAACGGATGCGGGAAGAGCACGCTCGCACGCATTGCTGCTCGCATCGTTGTGCCAGATTCTGGAACGGTGAGCCCAACCCTGTTCTCGTCGTATTGTCAGCAGGACTCAACCCAGGAGCCGGAAAATCTCTTCAATCTCGCATCGGATTGGGGTAAAGAGGCACAACGGGCAAGAGCACTACTTCGCATCGAGGACGACTGGTTCTGGCGCTATGACACGCTCTCGGGCGGTCAGCAGAAGCGGATTCAGATTGCATGCGCTCTCTATGCACAACCGGATGTCCTCATCATGGACGAGCCGACCAACGACCTCGATGCTGCCACGCGCGGCATCGTGAGAGAGGCCCTCGCATCGTTCGAGAGAATCGGTATCCTCATCTCGCACGATAGGGATCTGCTCGATAGCCTTGTGGGCCAGAGTCTTATGTGCGAGGACGCGCGTTGGACGATGCGGCCTGGAGGGTACTCGAAGGCCAGCGATCAAGCAGCGAGTGAACGCGCCTCTGCGATCAGAGACCATGAGAGAGCGAGTCGCGAAGCAAAGCGTCTGAAGGCTGAAGCCCAACGCCGAAGCGAAGAGGCGGCGCGTCAGAAGGGCAAGCGAAGCAAGCGCGGATTGAGCAAAGGAGACAGCGACGCTCGCGAAAAGATCGGACGCGCCATTGTATCGGGAAAGGACGGCGTGGCCGGTAAGCTCTCGTCCACGATGAACGGGCGGCTCGCAAAGGCTGAGGCCGCACTCTCAAAGAGTGCTATCTCGAAGCGATACGACCATCGTATCGGCGAGTTTGGTATCGCAGCACGATCAAGCTACGTGGCGCACTTGGAGGCAACTCGACTGTCTGTTGGCGATTTTTCAATAGACGTGCCAGAGCTCTGGATCGCGCCAACAGAGCACGTGGTGCTGATCGGCGCGAATGGAACAGGAAAGAGCCTCGTCGTGAAGAGCGTTGTTGAGTCTGTTCCTGACACCGTGAAGACAGCGTTCATTCCCCAGAATGTCGGGCCTGGGAAACGAGAGCGGGCCTTGAAGCATCTCCGAGATCAGGATCAGGAGATGAAAGGCCGCATCCTCTCCATTGTAGCGAGGTTGAACTCCGATCCTGACAAGCTGCTCGATGGTGATGACCTGAGCCCAGGTGAGCTCCGTAAGCTCATGCTTGCCGAGCAACTTGTCATGAACCCTAATTTTCTTGTGCTCGACGAACCGACGAATCACCTCGATTTGGGCTCCATCAAAGCGTTGCAAGAGACACTAATCGACTTTCCTGGCGCGTTGCTATTGGTAACGCATGATAGGCTGCTGTCGGAGGCAGTCACGCAGATTGCATGGGAGATAATTCACGGCGAAAAACTGGTTAGATTACAGATCGTCTAAATCTTGGGTCTTGAAGAAGAGCCTTCTTGTCATGGCAAAAATGACGCTTTTGCTCACGATTATTGTTTTACTCCGCGGCAGCAATAAGCAGGAGCGTATGTGATGACATTTTCTTTTATACTCATGCTTGACCTTTACGTTGCGTCATAGCCTAGTCTTATCGCAGATGCTCATGAAGCGACGAGATTGGAGTGACTGTGACAATTCCAGAGGACAAAACGTTCACCACCAAGGAATTGGCTGACTGGGCTGGCGTTAGCCCGCGCACGCTTCGCTACTACGACCAGATCGGACTGCTCGTCCCAGCACGAGCCCATAACGGCTATCGGGTCTATAGCGCGGCCGACATGCACAGGTTGCAACACATCCTACTCCTACGGTCTTGCGGTGTCCCTTTGGAATCTATCGAGGACGCACTCGACAAGTCCGACTTCAACCTCGAAACCATGCTTCAAGAGCATTTGACCCTTCTTTGTCGACAAAGGGAAGAACTGGACAAGACCATAGCCGCAGCTCGGATTGCTGTGGCCGGATTGGAGGATTTCGAGAAGATGGATGACAAGGAACGATTTGACCAGATAAAGAAGCAATCAGTTGCCGACTTCGAGAAAGAGTATGGACAAGAGGCACGTAAGCTGTACGGCGATGAAGCCATCGATCGCGTAAATGAGCGAATGCTCGGGATGAGCAAGACGGCATGGAATGCCAAAGAAGAGCTCGAACAACGCATCAAGGACAACTTGGCCACCGCTATGAAGACCAAGGATCCCATGTCGCCCGAATCCAAGCTCGTGGCAGGAATGCACGCCCAATGGATAAAAGTGCATTGGGGTGAAGACGCCTACTCACCCGAAGCTCATGTGGCTCTGGCAGAGGGGTATCTTGGAGATCGGCGCTTCGTTGAATACTATGATGGAGCATGCGGGGTCGGTGCAACCGAGTTCCTGCGCGATATCATCAAAGCAAATCTCGAATAGCATTATGCCCCTCAATCGGGTTGCCGCACGCAGTTCGTAGTAAGGGGAAGATTATGAATTGCACAGGGTACACCCACCGAAGCTGTTTGCCCCAGTGGGTGTACTTCAATTGAGAGCTGCTTGAACTTCTAACATTGCGGGACAACTTGCAGGCGCATCAGGCGCTGAAGGCGTTGGAGAGGATAGGTGCCGAGATTAAGCTAGAGTCACGACCCATTTAACGCTCTCCGCCTGGCAAGGCCCATAACAAGGCCGACCAGAGCACCTGCAAGAGCAAAGACGAGCCAGCCAAAACCTGCCGATGCCAGAGGGAGCAGCTCGAGCGGAACAATGGTCACCACATTGGTGACCGCCAATTCGACCACGATCCCTCCCACGAGCGCACCAACAGCAGCCCCCTGGTAGACTTCGCGCAGCTTGATCTGCTTCCTGAAGATCAAAAGCACCACCACCGTAATGAAAGGCGGATACACCACGCCCAGCACCGGATCAGCAAGGCGAATGATATTATCGAGGCCCATATCGCAGATCAGTGCACCGATCACGCAATCTATTACCAAAAGCGCCCGATAGGAGATCTTGTTCTTGAACAGCCGACTGAAGAAATCAGCCGCAGAACTTACCAGCGCAACAGCCGTGGTCACACAGGCAAGCACCACGATCACGCTCAGCAGGATCTTGCCCGCCTCCCCCAAAACGCTCTCAGCAATAGCAACGAGCAAGTCGGCCTGCGACATACCTGTTCCAAGTGACACCGAAGTTGCACCAAGATACGTCAGTCCGCCATAGACGACTGCGAGCATCAGCACCGCCCCCATGCTCGCCCATGCGAGAAGCGCCGAGCTCTTACCAGGATCGGTGTAGCTCTTCACAACAGCAGAATCCAGAATGATGATGGAAAACGCCGCAACCCCAAGAGCATCCATGGTCTGGTAGCCCGAACGAATACCTTCTTGGAATACATAGTCCGTTTGCGGTGGTTGGATCTCGCCAAGCGGATGCGCGATCCCTGCCACGATCAGCACGAGCACACCGATCAACAGCGTTGGCGTGAAGAATTTACCAATGATATCAACAACACGCGACTTCCTACACGTGAGCAGATAAACGACCACGAAGAACAAGATCGAGAACGGGATCAAGAAAGAATTCGCACTTTCGCCCAAATAAGGAGCAACCGACAATTCGAAGGTAGTGGCTGCCGTACGTGGCATGGCAAAGATCACGCAAAGGCACAAGATAGCGGTAGCGGTGAGAACCGTCCCGCCGATCTTCCCAAGCGCACCTTCGAAAGCTCCCCGCGGACCACCAAGGCGACTTACCACGAATACACCAAGGCACGACAAGACAGCGTCGACGAGCAAGAATCCCACGAATCCCCAGACCCAAAGATCGCCACTTAGCTGCCCTAATGTCGGTGGGAAGATCAGGTTTCCCGCACCAAAGAACATCGCAAAAAGAGAGAACCCGACCACGATCGAGTCCCTCCCAAGTGCCACTTTCCCCTTTGTTCTGCCGATTTGCCTCATGTAAAGTCCATCCGCACAAGTTGTTGAATGCCTTGAATGGACATGATTCTAGACCAAGCGATCACCAGCTCAGGCGCTGCAACCAATCAGTCGATGATTTGTGAACATAAGGAAACTCTTAGGAAAGCGCAATAAGGGTTGCGCGTTGCTGCGATGCTTGATAAACGCTCAGAACGAACTGGCGAAAACGCTCTCGCACAGCAACGCCGCTCGGGCGGGCTCGACCCGCTAGGCGCTCTCTTCCTTCTTCATGTTGATGTATTCGATCAGTTCGTTACGCTTATGAATGCCGATCTTATCGTAGATGTGGCGAATATGCGTATTGACCGTATGCGGCGATATAACCAGCTTATTCGCAATGTTATTCACGGTGTTGCCCCGCGCGATGAGCCGCAAGATCTGCCCTTCGCGTTCAGAAAGCTTGAACTCACAGATGATCTGATCGCAGATCGTATTGACCTCCGAAGGCGCAACTGGCGCTGTAGTAAGCGCTACAAAGCGCGGCTCAAGCTTGCCGACTGGCACTAGCACGAAAGCCAGAATACAGATGAAAGCAAGCGTGGTCGGAGCGACCGCAACCTGCGCGATGGCTGGATTACTCTCGTAGAACAATCCAAGGCAATTACCTAGCGCAATACCAATGCGGATCGATGCCACCGAAAATGCGATCGCAAGCGCAGGCGCGAAGAAGCCGCGACGCATCAGCGTGCCGAAGTACATGATCAGCGACACTTCCAAGAGCGATGCAATGCTGAGCCCTACCGCGAACGCCAGCAAAAAGAGCGATTCGTTGCTCTGGAACAAAGCCAGACCAACGATAGCGAAAACCAGATAATACGGAAAGAGCTTGAACATGGAGGCTTTTGCCTTGAAGAGCACCGAAAGTCCTGAAGTGACCAGAATCAGCACTGCCGCTGCTACCACACCGATCTCGAAGATATGTTCCCCGATCGCAAAGTGCTCCCACGGCACGATAGCGACAAGGTAATAGCAGGCCACTCCCACAAAACAGCCAACGCCACATACTGCCATCACGCTGGGAATAGCGGGCTTGACCGTATCACGCGGCAATAATACCGGATACGAAGCAGGGATCTGTCTATGCACATAGAGGAACACGCCTGACAATGCCGCCAAGAGCATCACAAAGAGAGGCACCAGAAACGCAGGAAGAAAGAGGCTTACGAGCATCGCGATGAGCACGGTCGCACCGAACGTAGTGCCGATATGAACGACCGAAAAGTTCGCCCGCGCGCGCGTCAAAGATTCACCCCAAAGCACCCACATCAACCCTTCAAGGGCACCGGCTATGAAACTGAAGATATCGATCACGAGCGATTGCCGAGCGAGTGGCGCACCATAAAGCAACAACGCCGTGACCACTACCAGAAGCACCGCGATCACGCAGGAAAGCAGCGGTTTGTCAGAGAGGTGCTTCTTGCGACCAAGCGCGCAAGCGACCACGATCAAGGTCAGAGCCGTTGCGACTAGGTTGCACAACCACGCAGCTGTGACGCTTCCTGCCAGCAAGTCGGTCTTGAAGAAGCTCGAAGGACTGAACCACATAATATAGTGATATGCCATCAGGAGCGAAAAACCGACATATTTGAGCAAAGGGTTCACGCTCGGATGAACGTTCATCACTCTATCCATGACCGGTTTTCTCTTACTATCTTTTAGCGATTCGTTGGAAATCCCCCCATCGACATTCCCAACCAAGCCTTGCTCTTCGTCTTCGTCAAGAGCAATTCCAGCACCCTGCATGATTATCTACCTTTTTCTTTTCTCTTCCCCCAAACGAAAGCGCAACGTTATTTCCCTGCGTTTTCATCCCCTTTATATAGTATCAGCATACAGACCATCAGCTCAGAGCATCACTCGTTTTTTAGTATTCCGTTACTCACCAAAAAAATAGGTCTCCCCACTTTGGTCGTGAATCCACAATCATCTGCAACTTGCGATGCGCCAACGAACGCGTTCATGCATGATGACCCCATCGGCAAAGACAGGCTGATCGCGCCTGCATAGCCAAGGGAAAAGGAAGAAAGGGGAAACCGATGTCACTCCGAGCAAAGAGCAAAGGTGAGGTGACGTATCGCGACATCTCAACATTTCACAAATGGGCGCTCGTGATCTTGATCTCTATGGGATCGTCGATCATCTATGCGCCTATGTATTTGAAAAACGTTTTTTATGATCCGCTGATGCAAGCGCTTGGCTGCACTAACGCAGACCTCGGCCTTATGGTCTCTGCTTATGGCATCGCTGCGATGATCTGTTATTTACCGTCAGGCATCGTAGCCGACAAATTCCGCATGCGAACGTTAGCCACGGTCGGCTTCTTAGCCACCGCGGTCTTGGTGTTCGTTTATGCGACGCTTCCGTCTGTTCAGGTTTGTTTCGCACTCTTCGTAGCCATGGGCATCACCTCTATCCTCATTTGGTGGGGCACCCGCTTTAAAGTGGTTCGACTCTGTTGCGAAGAAGACGAATACGCCTCTAAGATCGGTATCTCGTACTCGATCTATGGTGTGACCGGACTCGTGCTCGGCCTCATCAACGCTGGCATCATCGCATCCATCGCAAACACCGCAGTGGGCGTACAGGTCATGCTCGTCTTCCTGGCTGTCGTTATCGCGGTACTCGGCATCATCGCGTTCTTCCTGATCCCTGATTTCAAGAGCGAGATCAATAAGAACGCGAAGCTCTTCAGCCTCTCAGAGGCAGTACAAGCTTTCAAGCATCCTGGCGTTATCTGGGCGTGCATCGCATACTTCTGCTGCTACGCGGTCTATCAAGGTGCAACCTACACCACGCCTTACCTGACCCAGTGCTTTGGCGCTGATGGTAACTTGGTCAACGTGATCGGCCTCATCCGTACCTATGGTATCGGTCTGCTGGCTGGCCCGGTCGTCGGCTTCATAGCAACGAAGATAAAGAGTCCTTCGAAGGCTATCATCGGCGGATTCATCCTCTCAATAGCAGTATTGATCGGATTCATCTTCTATCCGCATGATCCCAACGGCGTAATGGTCGTATCCATCATGGTCGTACTCTTCGGCTTCGCAACCTACGGTGCCTTCTCGATCGGTTCATCCCCGCTCTCTGAAGTGAAGATCCCTATGCAGATCTTCGGTACCGCAGCTGGTCTGCTCTCCGTGATCGGCTTCTTGCCCGACGTCTTCATCCACACCTGGTATGGTTCCATGATCGATGCTCAGGGTACCGCAGCCTTCAACAGCATCTTCGGTATCGAGATCGGACTGGCAGTGATCGGCATCTTCTGCCTGATCATGCTGCTCCGTTCCATCAAGAAGCATCGTGGTGAGATCGTGGAGGAAGAGATCGCATCCGAGATCGAGGCAGACGCACAAGCGCAAGAGGCCTAGTCTC
>CABRGJ010000024.1 GCA_902470405.1 uncultured Eggerthella sp. | reverse complement strand
ACCGAGCGTGACAAGGTTGGTCTTCAAGATATCGTGGTGATATTCTGGTTCGCCTTGTTCTTTTAGATGCTCGACCACTGCAGCGATCTCGTCTTCGGAAACGAAGCATCCTTGGATACGCTGGGGTTTTGCAAGTTCAGGCTTTGAGAGCAAGAGGTCTCCTAAACCTATGAGGTTTTCAGCGCCTGGCGTATCGAGGATGACGCGCGAATCGATACCCGAGGCGACATTGAACGCGATACGATTAGTGATATTGGCCTTGATAAGGCCGGTCACGACATTGGTGGAGGGGCGCTGTGTTGCAACGATGAGATGGATGCCCGCCGCGCGAGCCAGCTGAGCCAAGCGTGAGATGGAGAATTCCACTTCCTTTCCGACGTTCATCATGAGGTCGGCAAGTTCGTCGATGATGATGACGATATAGGGCAATTCTTCGAGCAGATCGGTGTTCTCGGGATCCTTCTCATATGCTTTGGCGCTCTCTTGCGCTTTAGCGTTGTATTGACCGATGTTGCGCGCGCCAATAGCCGAAAAGATCTTCAAACGGCGTTCCATCTCAGCGACACCCCATGAAAGCGCGCTTGCAGCTTCGCGCGCTTCAGTGACGACTGGAACATAGAGGTGCGGGATGCCGTTGTAGGGAGTGAATTCGACTCGCTTGGGATCGATCATGATGAAACGCACTTCAGCAGGTGTAGCGCGCATAAGGATCGACATGATCATGGCATTGATCGAGACCGATTTACCTGAACCGGTGGTACCGCCGATGAGCAAATGCGGCATGGTGGCGAGGTCTGAGACGATGCATTCACCTTCGACATCTTTGCCAATCGCGATCTCGAGAGGACCACCCGTAGTATCTTTTAGCACATCACCCAAAAAGACGGTTTGGCGTACTTGGTTGGGTACTTCGATACCGACATAGTTCGTACCTGGGATCGGTGCGAAGATGCGCACGCCTGGCGAAGCGAGCGCGAGCGCGATATCGTCAGTGAGGTTCGAGACGCGATTGACGCGCACTCCAGAGGGCAGATCGACCTTGAAGAGCGTAACCGTCGGGCCTGCGACCCAGCCGACCACATCTGCATCGACGCCGAAATCGTGCAGTGTATCCTCGAGATTCTGGGCGACCATCTTGAGCGATGCGTCGGTCTCGGATTTCATGGTCTCGGCGGAACTGGTGTTGAGCAAGTTGAAATCGGGCAGCTGGAAGCCATCCATAGGTTGTGGGATGGCACTCGGGGCCTTGGGGCGCTTCTTCTTCGGTTGAGAAGATGCTCGTTCTTCCGCCTTCGCCGTTGCTGCAGTGGTGGCTTGTTCAGCCACTTTCTCAGCATCGATCGTCGTGGTCTTCTGTTCGCTGATTTCGACTTCAGGGACGTTATCAAGCTTGCGCTTACGTGGTCCGAGCTTACGTGTGAGCGCTTGAGCTTCTTTGGGCTCCTGGTCGAGTAAAAGCGTCTGCTCTGCATCGATCTGACGTGCAGCTGGTATGGCAGCAGGTGCATCAGCTGGTAAGTGCATCTGCCGTGGGTCGATCGCGCGCTTCGAGATCCTTCTGCGTGCGAGGGGGTTTTGGTTCTGGGTGTTCGCTAGATTCATCCGCGCGAACAATGCTTCTGCGCTCTCCTGCTCTTCTTCACGAGCAAGACGTTCTTCTCGGATGCGCTCGACAGCAGCCGATATAGAGAAGCCGATGATAAGAATGCCTACGATGAAGAATCCGACGATGAAGATGAGCGAGACAGTGAATCCGAACAGGCGAAGGAAGACCCAGGCGAAAGCGCCGCCGCAATAGCCACCATAGTGCTGTAAATAGGTGGAGCTGAAGACGATGTTCGGATCGGTCTCTGCTTGCGGGATGAGCACTGAGAGCAGTGTGAGCAACGTGAGGAATATGATGAGCGAGCCGAGTGCGGTACGAGCAGGTACGAGACCTGCGTCGAATCGAACGAGGTAGGTAATAGCCACCGCGAGCAGGAAGAAAGGAAGGATGTAGGCACCAATACCGAAAGCACTGTGCAGTCCTGTGCCTAGAAGTGAGGTGACCATGCCGTCTGCGGGGAGCAGTGCAGTGATGAAAAGCGCGATGGCCAGAATAGCGAGCACGACACCGATGATGTCGTGCTTCGTTCTTGGATCGAGAAGCTGCGCTTGATGCGCAGGAGCGCTCTTCTGGTAATTACCAGGTCTGCCCTTCACGGTGCTTTTTGACGTGGGACGCTTCTGCGTCTGGCCCTTGCCCTTCTTCTGTGAAGCGGAGCGAGAACGATCGTTTTGCTGTCGCGCCATAAAACCTTTCCTTAGTGCATTTGAAGTGTGTGTAAGGTTTCTTCCGCATTATAAACTAAAGCTCGAGGATGTTCACGATGACGAGCGGACGTTGGTTCGTACGTTCCCAGAGAACCGAAAGCAGTGCACTGCGTGCGACTTTTCTCGTTTCATTCCAGGATTCTTCTTTCGAGAGCGATCGCTTGATAGCGCTCGCGACTGCATTTGAGACCGCCTTTACGAGTTCTGGATCGTCGCCTCCAGGAATGCCATGCATCTCGACCACCACTGAAGATGCGAGCGTACGCTTCTGCTTGCTCACAGCACATGCGATCGAGGCTACACCCTGCGCACCAAGGCTCGATCGTTCATGCAGGACCATCTCTGAGGTATCGCCTACGCTTAAACCATCGACCAGTACGATACCGCTGGCAACTGGTTCGCCTATCTTGATACCGTTTGGTGTGAGTTCGATCGACTCACCATTCTCAAGGATATAGATGTTCTCTCGTGTGACACCGGTGGCCTGAGCGAGGTTGGCATGTGCGCGCAGATGCGTTGCTTCACCATGAACTGGTAGGAATGCATCTGGACGCACGATCGAGAGCACGAGCTTGAGCTCTTCGGCGCCTGCATGGCCTGAAACATGAACACACGCACGCGATTTGTCGTAGACATCCGCTCCGATCTTAGCGAGCGCATTCACAACACGCGTGACAGCCTTTTCATTGCCGGGTACAGGCGTAGCGGAGATGATGACCGTATCTCCTTCTTCAATGGAGATGGTCTTATGATTGCCGCTTGCAATTCGCGCAAGCGCAGAGAGCGGTTCTCCCTGTGAGCCGGTGCACATGACCACGTAGCTATCGGGCGGCATGCCTTTCAGGTCGTAAGCATCGATGATGTCTTTGTCCGAGATGTTCAGATAGCCGAGACGACGTGCGATGTCGGTGTTCTGTACCATGGAGCGACCCGTTACTGCCACCTTGCGACCGTTCTTCACTGCGGCATCGCAGATCTGCTGCATACGATGGATATGGGAAGCGAACGAAGCGACGATGACACGACCTTTCGCTCCAGAGATGATGGAATCGAGCGCCTTTCCCACTTCAGCCTCGGAAGGCGTGAAGCTGGGGTTCATGGCGTTGGTTGAGTCCGAGAGCATCAGATCGACGCCCTCTTTCGAGAAGCGTGCGAGTGCCGCAAAGTCGGTCTGAACGCCGTCGATAGGCGATTGATCGAGCTTGAAGTCGCCTGTGTGAAGGACATTTCCTGCAGGCGAGCGATAGAAGACGCCCACCGCATCGGGGATCGAATGGTTGACCGAGAAGAATTCTGCTTTGATGCAGCCTAGATCGATGGTCTGACCAGGCTTGATCTCACAGAGCTTCGCATTCTTTATCTTGTGCTCTTTGAGCTTGCCTTCGATGAGACCCAGCGTGAGCTTCGTTGCATAGATGGGAACCTGTCTTCCTAGATCCTTGAGCAGATATGGAAGTGCTCCCGTATGGTCTTCATGACCATGCGTGATGATGATACCGCGCAATTTGTCGGCATTCTCAAGCACGTAGGTGTAATCTGGCAGGATAAGATCGATGCCAGGATGATCATCGTCAGGAAACATAAGACCTGCGTCATCGAGCACCATGTCATTCTTGCATTCGAAGACGGTCATGTTCTTGCCAATGGCATCAAGACCACCCAAGGGGATGATACGAAGCGTGGCCTTCGAGCTGCGCTTCTGCTGTCCTTGCTTGGAGCGGCGGTTGGTATTCTTCTTGTTGTTTTGGTTAGTGCTCTTGTTCGAGCCATTTACCTTTGAAAGCTTGGGGCGTTTTCGTTCAAGCTGAACGTGCTTGACAGTTTCATTGTTGCGTTTCTTCTGATTCTTCGATTCTGCCTTTTGTTGCGCCATTACCTCTCTTTTCCTAACAGCGCTCCTCCCCCATTCCTTCATGGTGGAGAGCCTGTTCATTGTACAGTACGATTATTCTAGAACGCCTACTTGGCGCATCACTTCTGCAAGTTGTGCTGATTGTTCAGCGGTTGCATTGACGAGCGGCAAACGAACACCGCCAACAGGGAATCCAAGCAGATTCAACGCTTCCTTCACCATGATGGGGTTAGAAGTGATGAACAGCTCATCCATGAGCGGCAATAATGCCGCGTTCGCCTTCGCTGCTGCTTCAAAATCGCCCTTCGCGCAAAGATCGACGATCTCCTTCATACGTGCGGGAGCCACGTTGCCGATCGTGGAGATGACGCCTGCACCGCCGAGCTTCATAAGGTCGTAGGTGAGCGCATCATCGCCCGAATAGACATCGAAACCTTCAGGCGCGTTGTTGATGATCTGAGCTACCTGATCAAGATCGCCCGATGCTTCCTTGATCGCGACGATGTTATCGACATCGTGAGCTAAGCGAAGCGTGGTCTCTGCGGTCATGTTGATGACGCAGCGACCGGGGATGTTGTAGAGGATGCAGGGAAGCTCAACGTTGTCTGCGATGGTCTTGAAGTGCTGATAGAGACCTTCTTGTGGAGGCTTATTGTAATACGGGACCACGAGCATGAAACCATCAACACCAAGTTTCTGAACGTCACGTGCGAAATCAACTGTGTCAGCCGTGCAGTTATCGCCGACGTTGGCAATAACGGGAACCTGGCCGTCGATTTCTGAGACGACTGCTTCGAAGAGTTGCATCTTCTGCGGATAGAAGACCGTGGGGCTTTCGCCGGTGGTGCCGTTAATGATGAGCGCATCTGCTCCTCCATCAACCAAACGACGAGCGAGCGCACGAGCTTGTTTCAGGTCAAGTTCAAGATCCTGGTCGAACGGGGTGACCATAGCGGGGATCATGCGGCCAAAACGAGGCTCTGTTGCTGCTGACATCTGTTTCTCCTAACCACAGGGAATCTGCATCGCAATGAACTTCAGCAAGGGAATATCGCGTTTCGTGACGCTTGCGTCAATGCGACATCGCTTCATTATCTCACGAGCGCAAGGTAACTCTTACATAAAGTTTTCTAAACCTACAATAAGACCGCTTTGTGTGCCAACATTGCGAATGCCAAGCAATACACCGGGCATGTAGGATGTACGGTCCCAAGAATCATGGCGTAGCGTGAGGGTTTGACCCATCGAGCCGAAGATGACCTCTTGTGAAGCAACGTAGCCCATTGAACGTACGGAATGAACGGGCACGCCAGCTACTTCTGCACCACGAGCTCCTTCACAGCCAGGATTTTCTGTTTCCTTCCCAGGAGCTTGGGTGTCGCGCTCACGAGATTCTTGAATGATCTCAGCTGTACGCACTGCAGTTCCGCTCGGTGCGTCCTTTTTATTCGCATGATGGAATTCAATGATCTCGGCTTCAGGGAAATAGGGTGCCGCGACGCGCGCGAATTCCATCATGAGCACTGCGCCTGTCGTGAAGTTGGGAGCATAGAACAAACACGTACCTTCAGCGGCGGAGGCGGCAAGTTCGCTCAAGGTCTCGTTTGTCATACCGGTCGTGCCGACCACGCAGTCAATACCGGCAGGAAGCGCGATCGCGAGCGTTTTTGCAACCACGTCGGGTTGCGTGAAGTCGACCAGCACATCGAAGTCGGATTGCGCGATAGCCTCATCGATCGTGCGATGGACGGCAAAAGGCTGATCGGTCATATAAGGGTCGATGCCGCATACGACTTGCATATCGTCTGCGGCATCGACCGCATCGACGACCGCCGATCCCATTCGTCCAGAATAACCTGCAACTGCTACGTTGATCATGATGATGCCTTTCGTTGGTTTATCGTGAGTATCGAAAGAGGTGCATTAGCCTTGTGCAAGCGCTTCTTCGAGAGCGCGTGCAAGCTGATCAGGGCAGCTTGTCGGACGTTTTCCGCACTCGATGCCTTTGAGCAGTGGGATGATCTCCGCTGCAGGTTTGCCTTTCACGAGGCTCGAAATACCCTGCTGATTTCCGCTGCAACCGCCGTTGAAGATGACCTCGGTGATTATGCCTTCATCGTTGATATCGAAATCGATGGTGCGTGCACAAGTGCCGCTGGTCTTGTAAGTGTACATAAGAACCTTCCTCGTTAAAGGGTTTCTTGCTGCATCTCAGTGTAGACCAAATGCTTGACTACTGCGCAGATCTTATGGACGAGCATGATAAAAAGCTCCCCGATGTACGGGGAGCTTTGATGGCGTGATTCACGGAAAGCCCTCAGGAAACCAAAAGCTTAGTCGTGACGACGGCGGGGTTTGCGATTGTTGTTGCCGTTGTTCTTGTTGTGGCCCTGACCAGGACGAGGGCCCTCATTCTTGACATCAGGTTTGTCCAAACGATCAAGAGAGATCTTGCCGTTATCGCCTACCTCGATGACCTCGACTTTCACAATGTCACCAATGTCCATGACATCCTCGACCTTCGCGACACGGCCGTTTGCCATGCGTGAGATGTGAAGCAGGCCATCTTTTCCTGGTGTAAGGCGGATGAATGCACCGAAGTCCTTGATGCCGACAACCTCTCCTTCGTAGATCTCGCCCACTTCGGGCACCTTGACGATACCCAGGATCGCCTCGCGTGCAGCATCTCCGCTCTCTGCGTTGGTGGAAGCGATATGCACAGTACCATCTTCTTGAACTTCGATGGTAGCACCCGTTTCTTCTTGCAGACCGCGGATAACCTTGCCGCCTGTACCGATGACATCGCGGATCTTATCGACCGGGATGTGGATGGTCTCGATATGCGGGGCGTAGGGAGAAAGCTCAGCACGTGGCGCGTCGATCGCCTCGAGCATCGCTCTCATGATAAAGGCGCGACCTTCTTTAGCTTGATTCAGCGCACGAGCGAGGATGTCGACCGAAAGACCGCGTGCCTTGTTGTCCATCTGGAGTGCGGTGATGCCCTTTTCGGTACCGCATACCTTAAAGTCCATATCGCCCAAGAAGTCTTCGAGACCTTGGATGTCGGAGAGGATGACGATATCGTCGCCTTCCTTGATGAGGCCCATTGCGATGCCGGCGACCGGAGCCTTGATGGGTACGCCTGCATCCATGAGCGCAAGCGTAGAACCGCAGGTGGAGGCCATGGAAGAAGAGCCATTGGATTCGAGCACCTCGGAATCGCATAGGGGAATTCGTCTTCATCGGGAAGTACAGGCAGGATCGCGCGCTCTGCCAGTGCGCCATGACCAACTTCGCGGCGCTTCGGCGCGCCCATGCGGCCGACCTCGCCGGTGCAGTATGGCGGGAAATTATACTGGTGCATGTAGCGCTTGCCTTCTTCAGGCCAGATGGTGTCAAGACGCTGCCATTCATTGAGCATGCCAAGCGTACAAACAGAGAGCGCCTGGGTCTGACCGCGCTGGAAGAGACCTGAGCCATGAACGCGTGGCAGTTAGCCTGCGACGATGTGCAGTGGGCGGATCTCGGTCGAGGTACGACCGTCGGCGCGCTCCCCTGTCTCGATAACCATCGCACGCATCGCATGCTTCTCAAGCGACTTCAGTGCCGCTGCGATATCGGAGCCCCATGCGCTGCGCTCCTCTTCAGTGAATTCATTCTCCTTGATGGAGGCCTTGAGCTCGTCGACCTTAGCCATACGCGAATGCTTGTCGGCATCTTTGAGTGCGGCGCTCATCTGGCCGAAGAAGCCCTCTACGCGCTCTGCGATGGAGGGATCGGCCACGTGGATGGGCCACTCGCGTGGTTCAGGTGCAACCTCTGCGAGAAATGCGCTCTGCTCTTGGCAGAATGCCTTGATGGCTTCCTGGCCGAAGGTCATAGCAGCGAGCATATCCTCTTCAGTGATCTCCTTCGCTCCTGCTTCGACCATGGAGATATAGTCTGCGGTGCCCGCGATGGTGAGCTCGAGATCGGAGTTCTCATCCTCTTCGAGCGTGGGGTTGACGATGAATTCGCCAGTCTCAACGTTACGACCGATGCGAACGCAGGCAGCTGGGCCATCAAAGGGAGCGCTGGCGCACATGAGTGCAGCAGAAGCACCCATGACCGAGATGCAATCGGGCAGGTTCTCGCCATCGAGCACGAGCGGGGTTGCAACGATGTGGACTTCTTGTTTGAAACCGTCGGCAAAACCAGGACGGATCGGACGGTCGATCATGCGAGCAGTGAGGATGCCGTGATCGGAGGGCTTTGCTTCGCGCTTCAAGTAGCCACCAGGGATGCGACCGACCGCATACATCTTCTCGATGAAGTCTACGGTGAGCGGGAAGAAATCGTAATCCTTTTCGGATTCAGAGATAACCGCCGTTACGAGCACGGTGGTGTCTCCTTGCGTGACCACGACAGCGCCAGATGCTTGTTTTGCAAGCTCGCCAGTCGAGATTGAGTACTCTTTTCCGTAGAGTTCGAATGTTCTTGTGATCTTTCTCATAAATCAATCTTTCTCTTTCTTCATGCCGGATTGCAATGAAGCTTCTTTGCGCCTGAATGGTCGAGACGCACGAGCAACACCGTCTCTACGGTGTCGACCGCTTATACACAAAAGCCCGCATGCGCGGGCTGATGGTGACTAGATATTGTCGCGAATACCAAGCTTTTTGATGAGTTCGCGATACTCGAGGATGTCGCGGTTCTTGATGTAGACC
>CABRGJ010000023.1 GCA_902470405.1 uncultured Eggerthella sp. | reverse complement strand
GTCACAAATGCTCGGTGAACCGGTCATCGACGCCAACGGCGAGAAGATCGGCTCGATTTCCGATCTCGCCATCCAAACAGGCGAGGTGTTCCCTCGCATCACATCGCTCGCATTCTTGGGGCCTGGCAAGACCCCTTTCATGATCTCGTGGCGCAAATATGTGAAAGAAGCCACTGATGATGGCATCGTGCTGAAGGTCGATAAGACTGCGATCCGCTTCAGCTACCTGCAGCCTGATGAAGTCCTGCTCGCGCGCGACTTGCTCGATCGACAGATCGTCGACACGCAGGGCATGAAGGTCGTTCGGGTAAACGATTTGAAGCTCTCCACTTCAGGCTCTCAACTCCGCCTGCTCGGCGCTGAAGTAGGCATTCGCGGTATCCTGCGCGGTCTCGCTCCTTGGGTGGAGCGCGCGGTACTCAGAGCAGCAAGCCTCTTTCGCAAGAATATCGATGAGCGCATCATCGCCTGGAATTACATGGACTTGCTCGATCGCAACCTCTCCGATGTGCAGCTTTCGGTCACGCATACTCGTCTTGATGAACTGCACCCTGCAGACGTTGCAGACATTCTCGAGCAGCTCGATCCACAACAACGTGCGAACGTCTTCAAACATCTCGACGATGCACGCGCTGGCGATGCGATCTCGGAAATGGAAGACGAATTCCAGGCCGATGTCATCGACGATCTTGACGAGAAGCGCGCATCGCGCTTGCTCGAGGACATGGATCCTGACGATGCGGCAGACATCGTGGGCGATCTGCCCTATGAAAAAGCAGAGACGCTGCTGCGTTTGATGGGCGTTGAAAACGCGGCAGGCATTCGCCGCCTGCTCGGGTATAAAGAAGATACCGCGGGTGGCCTTATGACCACCCAGTACGTTTCGATGTACGCAGATGACACGGTAGACCAGACCATCGAAGCCCTGCGTGCGCTCGACGAAGATCACCCTACGGTCAGTTATGTTTACGTGCTCAACGAATACGACAAGCTCATCGGCGTGCTCTCGCTGCGCACGCTCGTACTGGCAACGAAGAACACGCAGCTCAAGGACATCATGTTCGAAGACGTTATCACTGCGTTCCCGGAAGAGGTCGAAGAGGACGTTGCAGCAGATATCTCGAAGTACGATCTTATTGCTATGCCCGTGGTCGACGAGAATGGTCGCATGCTCGGCATCGTCACGGTCGACGACGCGATGGAGGTCATCGAGGACAGCGCAGAGGAGAGCACCAATAAGCGCACCTGGCTGGCGGTCTTAGTCACCATCTTGTGCTTCATCGTCTTCCTCGTTCCCTACACCGCCATCGTCCTTCACTTCTTCAGTGGAGCCGCAGGATAAGAGGCGCTCATGAAGAAGGATCCGATCATCACATCCAAACCTTCGACCGAAGAGCGCAACGAGACCATGCTCACTGAAGAGATCGCTGATTCCCGCAAGAGATCGAAGCTCTTGCTCGTCCTCATGGCCATGGGCCCCGGCATCGTCACCGCGATGGCGGGAAACGACGCAGGTGGTATCTCCACCTATTCTACGGTCGGAGCGAAATTCGGTTTTCTCACACTCTGGATCATCCCCATCATGTGTATCCTGCTCGTCGTAGTCCAAACGACCGCAACGCGCATGGGTGCGGTCACGGGCAAGGGGTTCGCGGCGCTCATTCGTGAACGCTTCGGCATCCGTCTTACGGCGCTTGCTATGTTTGCGCTGCTCATCGGCAACGTCGCTACCACATTCTCGGAATTCGCCGGCATCGCTTCAGGCATGGAGATGTTTGGTGTGCCGCGCTGGGTCTCGGTTCCCATCGCTGCGGCTGCCGTGTGGGGGCTCGTTGTTGGAGGAAGCTTCAAGCGCGTTCAGCGCGTGTTTATGGTGCTTTCGTTCGTATTCATCACCTACATCATCGCAGCCATCATCGCGCAACCGAACTGGAACCTTGCACTCATGCACACGCTCATCCCTGAAGTCTCATCCGATTTCTCGTTCCTCTCACTCACGGTCGCCATGGTCGGCACCACCATCGCTCCTTGGATGATGTTCTTCGCGCAAAGCAACGTGGTGGAAAAAGGTGTCACGGTGAAAGATCTGTTCTTCCAGCGCATCGATGCTGTTACGGGTGCAGTGGTCGCATGTATCATCGCATGGTTCATCATCGTCACGACTGGCGCAGTCCTCTTCCCGCAGGGCATCGAGATCGAAAGCGCTGCCGATGCTGCAATGGCGCTGGCTCCCTTTGCAGGCCCCTATGCTGAAGCCCTCTTCGCTATTGGGCTCGTCGCCGCCAGTTTACTCGCTGCATGCGTACTGCCCCTTACCACCTCATTCGTGATCTGCGAAGCGTTCGGCTGGGAAGCCGGGGTGAGCTTCACCTGGAAAGAAGCGCCCCTGTTCAAGGGTATCTTCACCTTCACTATCGCACTTTCGGCGCTGGTCATCTTGGTGCCCGGACTGAACCTTATGGGCATCATGCTCACTGCGCAATTCGTCAATGGCGTCATCCTGCCTATTCTGCTGGTATTCATGGCCATCATCGCCGTTGATAAGCACATCATGAAAGAACACACGATCGGGCCTTTGGCGCGCATACTGCTCCTGCTCACCATCGTTGCCGTAGGCATCCTCTCGATCATCTGTCTCGCCCTGCAGATCTTAGGACTTGCTTGATAAGGGGGGCGACGCCTTTGCACTCTAAAGGATCAACAGACTCATCTGAACAGCGAGCAGCGCTTCGCAAAGAAGTCTTGGCTCTGCGCTCCAAACTTCCACGGCCCTATCGGCTTCACAAGAGCTCCGCTATTTGTGACGAACTCGAAGAGGGGTTGGAACTCACTTGTGCGATGCTTAGCGTTAATCCTAGCGCCTGCACGGTTGCGGTCTATTCCGCATTCGATGAAGAGGTACAGCTCGATCAGTTCATCCGTGCGATCTATGCAAAGGGCGTGAAAGTCGCGTTCCCTTGCATCGTCACTGATGCCTGGAGCATCGATGACGCGCTACTTGTCTCGCAAGAAGCTTACGAGGCCAGCACGGTTCCCTTTCTCGTGAACCCTCTGAAGAAATATGTGCATGATGATGCTGAGCTTGAAAGCTTCCCTTACGTTCCCGCAAATAAGATCACGATGATCGTTATCCCACTGGTCGCGTTCGACTCACAACGTAATAGGTTGGGATATGGCGGTGGGAATTACGATCGCTACTTGCCGCAGTTAGATGGATCATGCCGCCAGATCGGTGTGGCCTTCGCAGAACAGGAAGTTTCGTTCATCCCTACTGAGCCCTACGACGTTCCCGTCACGGTACTCTCTCGCTAAAGCAAATCATCGGGCAAGATCTCTCACAAGATGAAGAGCTTTATATTCATCTGAGACGGAGGGCAGCAGCTTTTCAAGATATTCAAGATAAGCGAGCGGTGCTGAACGAGAAGCTTTCAGAAAGCTGCACTCCCTCGATTTAAGGATCTCGCTTGAAGGATTATGCGACGTGAATGTTCAAATAGCGACGACGCTCGAAGAAGCCCATATTGGCAATGCGTGCGCGCTCTTCTTTCGCACCTGATTCACGAGCGGTGGTGGCGCGGTCATCCAGATAAGTCATCGCATCACGATAGCCATCGTTGCGGGCTTTGTTAATAACATCTTCGAACTCATGCTGCAACGCTTTGCGACCTTCTTGCTCGCCTAAGATGCGCGCGTCTTTGACCTGTTGTTTGAAGGCAGCCATAACGTTGTTGAGCATATTGAGCATAGAAAGGGCACCGACAGGATTATCGTCTGCAAACGTAGTAGCGTCGACATTGAGCGGCTGGATACCATTTGGCAGAGCATTGGTAAGCTGGATGCGCGCATTTGATTCGGACAGCTGCGCGCGCAGATCGGAGATCTGACGATCGCGATCGGCGATGATGGCATCGCGTGAAGAGATCTCTGCATCCTTGGAAGCAAGACTACGCGCTTGATCGTCATAACCAACTTCCTTGGAAGCCAATGCGCGAATCTTCTCTTCCAGCGTTGCCGCTTGCTTGGCGACCAACGTACGCAAGCGCTCGATCTCTTCTTCGGCAGCTTCCGATCGACCGTTATCGAACGATCCGGCATTGACATTTTGGGCTTGGGCGTTCGCAAGATCGCTTACAGCATTGCGAGCCTTATCTTCAGCAGCATCGCGCTGACGAATCGCATCGCGGGCACGATCTTCGGCGGACTGCAAGGCGCGCTCTGCTTCGGTCGCACGTTCTTCGGCCTTCTTGAGTTTGGCACGCAGATCTTCCAACTCCGCATCAGAAGCACCGCCGCCAGAGGCAGGGCCAGCGCTCGTTACCGGCATTCCCCCCATGGCCACTATCGTAAGACGCTTGCATGCAATCAAGCGCTCGTGTGATGACGGTGGCTTTCGTGATGTCTTCGCGGCGCGCGAAATCATCGATAAGAGCCATGTACTCGAGGGGAAGACGGAAGTTCGCTTGTTTAACTTTTGAGCTCAACTCAAACCCACCTTACAGATTCTCCAGCAGTTATTTCTAAAAGATTTTCCTTGCGGACCGATGAACTTGACCGCTGAAGGGCCTTCGGAAGTGCAACCGTGAAGATATACACCCATATAGAACCTTATGAATTCTATAGCAAGATTGTAGCGTATATCTAGGATATGACTAGAGCAAAAACCACAAGATTTTGTGTCTGGACCTTCTTGAGTAGCCGTCTTTATCAGCGCGAATCGGGCCCATTTTTCACCCAAGAAAGCTGTGCTACGACAGGGGTGCTAGCAGCTTTTTTCGGTGTGTTCCGCTGTATTCCATTTCAAGATCAGCCAGCTTGAATAGCTGTTTTCAGAAGCTGTATAGCAACTTTGCTGTGTTCGTGCTATCAGGCATCTAGCAGCTGTTTTAGAGCCATTTTCATTGTGGAAAACTCATTTTTTGCGCCCAAAAAAATTTTTTGTGAGCAACCGCTCATCCAAAGGGAATGGCACCCGATGCTCCCTAGAGATAGATGATGATAAGACCAATGAGCATGCCGACGATGACGAAGAACGCCGGTATCTTGGAGCGATACATCAAGATCGCCTGAGGGACGATCTCACCGAAAACGACATAGAGCATGGCGCCCGATGCGAAACCGAGCGAACATGCCAGACCCAACGGACCGATGTCTCCGATCCAATATCCAACCCATGCGCCCAATACGATCGGGACACCTGACGCGGCAGTGAGCAATGCTGCTTTTATACGACCCATGCCACCCGCAACGAGCGGCACCGACACCGCCATGCCTTCTGGAATGTTGTGAAGCCCAATGAGGACCGCAAGAACGATGGCCATGCTCACACCGCCCTCGACATCAATGTTGTAGCTCGCGCCGATGGACATACCCTCGGGAATATTATGGAGTGCGATAGCACACGCGATCACCACGCCTGCGATCCAGAGCTCGCGTCGCGGAGCGTTCTCTTTCAGATGCTGATTGTAGTGATCGACATGACTCAATTCATCGATGTTGTCATGCGTCTTCGGGTGCAAGCTGTTTGCCGTATGGGGAACCTCAGAGACGGTTCGCTTATCGATCAACCAATTCAGCAACGCGACAACAAACATTCCAACGAGCACAGCCGCGCACACCAAGAAGACCGCACCCGACTCAAAGATCGCCTCAGATGCCTCAAGACATTCGGTCATCAATTCAAAGCAGACGATCGACACCATCACACCACTCGTTGCGCTCAAGAGCAAACTAACAAGTCGATTCGAATCGGTACGAACAAGGGAGCCAAGAAAACCACCGAGTCCTGTTCCGCCGACACCTGCGATCAGTGTCATGATGGTCACTGCAAGAAATGATTCCATAGGGAGCCCGTCGCCTTTCGATCGCGTGGTCTTCTCTCTTCATCAACGATTCATCGTATTCAAACTGTCCAGCGCTTGAAGAACTTAAGATAGGATTGATTATAAAGCCGCATCGAATACGATGTGGGACGAACCGCTGTTCGTAGTAAACGGGTAACCGAAGGGGCTTTCATGAAAGATTTCAACGATTTTGCACGCATGGTCGACCAAACGACCGATCAGGATATGGCACGTATCTTCGCAAGCGTGATCGAGCACATGGACTTGCCGAAGGACGCGAACGGCAACGTATCCTTCTCGGTCGAAGACCTGATGCCGTTCTCGACTGCGGTATCCAACGCTCGCACCATGGCACTTTTGCGGAAGTATCACGAATGGGTGAACGCTGAAGACCGTGACATTCTCTAGCCTTCACCAAGCATGAAAAAACGCCAAGGCGAACCTTGGCGTTTTTTGTGTAGCACGTGTCTGAACTGCTTATTCTTCGCGCACATCTACCTGTGTTGCGCTTTGAACACGCAGCTTCTGCTGCTGTTCGATCACCTGCTGCTCGCGCAGCCCATATACATATTCGCGATCGATAGCACCTGCCGTTGAAGGCGGCTTGACCACGAACGGTACAGGCTTAGTGAAGAGGCTAATGATGGGTACGAGAATGAGCGAAAGAACCATAGTGATCGCGCCACAATTGATCGGCGATGCGATGTAACCGAAGATCATGTTCGAAACGGTCATGCCCACACCCAAGGCAAAGCTGCACCATACCGCAGGCTTTGAGATACGACCTGAGAACAAACCCCAGAAGAAGGGGCCAAGGAATGAGCCAGAAAGAGCACCCCACGAATAACCCATTAACTGCGCGATGAAGACGATGGTCGAATGGAACTGCACAAGTGCGATGCCCGCAGAGATCGCAACGAATACGACAATGAAGATGCGCATGTAGCGAACCTGCTTCTTCTCGTCCATCTTCTTCACGATATTGCCCTTGATAAGGTCGAGGGTGAGTGTTGAAGATGAAGTGAGCACGAGGCCTGCAAGCGTGGACATGGATGCAGAGAGCACCAACACGACTACGATGCCGAGCAGAATATCAGGCAGCCCCGCTAACATGGTCGGCACGATAGAGTCGTAGATGGGCGTACCATTCGCAGCATATGCGATATCACCACCGAACAAACGACCAAAACCGCCGAGGAAATACGAACCGCCCGCAACAACAAGCGCGAAGATGGTCGAGATGATCGCACCTTGCTTGATAGCTGGACCAGTCTTGATGGCATAGAATTTCTGCACCATCTGCGGCAGCGCCCATGTGCCGAGCGAAGTGAGGACGATCACGCCAAGAAGGTTGAGTGCATCTGGACCGAACATTGACGTAAACGGTCCTGCCATGGCGCTTCCTTCGGCAGGAATCTGGGAAAGGCTCACGATAGCCGTTGCGATGCCACCCTGCCCATTCAGCACAGCAACGATGACCGCCACGATACCGATCAGCATGATGGTTCCCTGGATAAAATCGTTCCAAACAGATGCAACATATCCACCCAGTACAACATAGATGCACGTGACCACCGCCATACCGATCACGCACCATTCATAAGGCAGCCCGAACGCCATGCCGAATAAACGCGAAAGACCGTTATATACAGAAGCGGTGTAGGGAATCAAAAACACGAAGATGATCGCAGCTGCAGCGATACGCAATGCCTTACTATTGAAGCGCTTCCCAAAGAATTCTGGCATTGTCGTCGCCTTCAAGCGCTGGGTCATCTCACGCGTACGAGGGCCGAGCACCCACCATGCAAGAAGCGAACCGAGCACCGCATTACCGATACCGACCCAGAAGACCGACATGCCATACTTCCAGCCAAACTGACCAGCATAGCCGATGAAGACGACCGCCGAAAAATAACTTGTTCCGAACGCAAAAGCGGAAAGCCAGGGACCAACATTACGGCCGCCCAGCACAAAACCATCCACACTGTTCGAGTGCTTGCGGGCGAACACGCCGACCGCCACTGTGACCGCAACGAAGATCGCCACGATAAGAATCTTGAGGAACATACCTACTCTTTCTTCTCTCGATATACCGATACTGTCATGGCCCTTTCCTTCTTTTCTCTCTTCGATATGCGCACGCGATACATTACGGCTGAGCGCATAAAAAAAGCACCGAGCCTAAACTCGTGTGCTATAGATATCGAAAAGCGATGATAGGAGGGGTGAGAATACACGCGGATCCCTGAGCAAGATGCTCAGACATAACAGCGCGCTCGTTGAAGGAGCCCTGTGCCCAGTGCTCCGACATGATCGCGCATGAATGTGCAGACCCTTGCGCCCAATGCTGGGCACGGATCGCACAACTCATCGTATGCATTCCCAAAAGAACCATGCAAGCACTTTACCATAACAGAGAGCAGCAACACAGGTTTACCTTCATCGGGCAAAAAGTTTTCGGTAGCGGCAAATTAATATCGATTGTCGAAGATGCGTTGGGTCTTCTTCTCCGAACGCGGAAGTTCACCGATCGCAACTGCTTTAGCGTTCGGTGTCATGCCGAGCTTTCCTTTGAAGATCGATTCCATGTTCCGTTCGATCTTCTCGCGCGCATCTCCTTCAGCCTCGGTCTCGAAGAATACCGTCATGATGTCCTTGCCCTCCAAGTGATCGATCATCACCTGGTATTCAGATGAAGCCCCATCCGTGAACTTGATGACCTCTTCGATCTGAGCGGGGAAGATATTCACACCCTTCACTTTCACCATATCATCCGTACGCCCGATCAGCGTATCGATGCGCGGGAAAGGTGAACCACATGGGCATTCACCTGGGATGATGCGCGAAAGATCATGCGTACGATAGCGAATGAGCGGTGCACCTTGCTTACGCAGCGTCGTGATGACCAACTCGCCGATCTCTCCATCAGGCAACACCTCTCCTGTCTTCGGATCGACGATCTCGAAGTAACAGTAGTCATCCCAAACATGCATGCCACATTCGTGATCGCACGAAATGCCGATGCCAGGACCGTACACTTCGGT
>CABRGJ010000022.1 GCA_902470405.1 uncultured Eggerthella sp. | reverse complement strand
GGCGCAGCATCGTGAGCAAGTCGGAAAAGAGCTGCGTTGAGGAGAGCGTAGCCATGAACACAATACCCATGAACACGATCCAGATAAGGCCGGTTCGGATCTCCATGTCTTTGAAGAACAGGTGTGTCTTGCCGCGCCACACGGCCACGAACAGGCCAAAGTTCACCATACCTAGCAACATGAGAAGCATACAAGCAAGCTCGAGGAAATAGGAATGGTAATACATGATCGATTGGCTAGTGGGCGCGAAGCCTGCCGTCATGAAGCCTGATATCGAAATCCACAACCCATGAAGGAATGCACGAACAGGCTCCATGCCTGCACACAAACAGAAGACCATGAGCAAGACCGTCGCGATACAGATCACGGTCAGGGAGATCTTACTGATGAGACGCGTAGTAGTGATGACATTGGGCACCACGTGTTCGCTTCGTCCTTCAGAGGAGTAGAGACCCGAAGTCGACGAGGACAGAAGACCGAGCGACAACGCGATGACGATAAGCCCCATGCCGCCAAGGAAATGCATGACGAAGCGCCACATGTTATCCGCATAGGAAAGGTGCTCGAGATCCATGATCAAGGAAGCGCCCGTAGTGGTCAGACCAGAAACGCCATCGAAGAGCGCATCAAGGTAGCTCGCATAGTGGCCTGACATGCCCAGTGGTATAGATGCCACGAATGCGAGCACCATCCACGCGAATCCGGTCAGCGCCATGGCTTGTTGTTGGGTCAGGCGTCCTGGCTCGATCTTCGCCATACGCAAAAGAGAACCGAGCGTGAGCGAGATGCCCCCCGCCAGCAAATAGCGAGCTGCAGGCTCCCATTCCTGAAATACGATCGCCGTTATGAAAGGAATGAGCAGCGCGACAGAGAACAGAGACGTAAGCGTTCCCAGGTAATGCGCGATGATACGAATATCTTCAAACGTAAAACGCTTCCACATTGCAAGCTACACTTCCCTACGCCACCATCGACGCAATGAACCTGACGATGATGGTAATGAGGTAGAGAAGGATGATCAATGCGACCATGCTCATGAGCACCGCACCAACGCTGCAAATTTGCTCCCAAAGCTGGTCTTTCAGATTCACCTGTTTTCTCATGCGTTCATTCTAGTACATTTACCGAAGTGCTCCCAAGCTGACCATAGAAACTTTGAAGGCAATATCGGCTTGAGGGAACACATCTTTGAAACGAGCTACGATACGCTCGAATACCATTTGTGCATTTTCGGCATTCGCGCTTGGCAATAGTACGAGGAATTGATTCGATCCCACTTTCGTGAACGGGTCGCTCGATCGTAATGTCGACGAAAGCACCTGCGCGACGCGTTTCGCGTTGATGATCCTTCGATCGCTCTTGAGCATTTGGTTGTCGATCGTGATCGCGATAAGATGCGATTCCTCTCCGCTGCGTTCCATCTCTCGCAGACGCAAAAGCGTGATCTCGCGAAAAACAGCATTGCTACAGGCGAACGCGCCGTCATCTTCATTCGATTCGAAAAGAAAATTTCGAATGCTCTCTTTGGTCATGCTTCGCCCGTATAGCTCTTGTAAAGCTATCTCACGCTGAGTTTCCATCTCCGTACCAGGACGAATGTCGTATGTTTCTGTCAGGTATGCTGAGATCGATTGATAATGATCGAGCGCTGCGGTGGGATCATTGTCCATAATGTATGCGCGCATCAGCAGTCCGCTGAATTCTTCTGCCGCAGGCTCGAACTTGAGGACTTGAAGACAAAGCGTTTCTGCTTCTTTCAAGCGTCCTGCCTCAAGAAGGGCGACGATGGTCGTTTTACATAAACGTTTATAGAGCGTGCGATAATAGACCGCTCGATTCGCACACCAGGAAACATCGGAAGCCGCACTCAAGAAATCTCCTTGGTAGAGATGACAAGTTTCGAGTGCGCGGTCAAGCTCTGCAGGATCGTCTTCTGGAATGAAATCTCCGACACGAAGAGCTTGCGCTTCGAAGAGTTCGGTATCGATCATCGTTTCCTCATCAGGAGCCCAATAATAGAGGCCATCCGTGTACTTGATCAGATCGCGAGCATGAGCAAAATGAGCTTCAGAGAAGATCGCGCGGGCGCGACTCACATTGTTCTGAAGTGTAGAAGCTGGGTTATTGCTCGTCACTTCAGGCCAAAGAAGATCGATCAGTTCTTGCGGCGAAACGCCGCGGTCGCGATTCACGATGAGATATGCAATGAGAAGCCATAGTCTATGAGCGCGCCCAGTCAGACTGGCCGTAATCTCCGCAGATGTCGCCGATGCTTCGTCTTGTTCAAAAAGAACATGCTCCATTGCTTCACGAGCTCCCTGCGATATCGTGAATGCCCCGAACATCTTGACGCACAGGACAGCATTTGCTGTCTCGTTTTTCTTGTCTGTTTGTTTTGCCATGTTCTTATCCTCAAGAGCCGGATGGTCTCCCACACAAAGACTTCGATGCTTCTTCCCTATTGTAAGAGCAATGCTACGAACTTCATACCAACAGATTGATTGCGAATCTGGACGTAGAGGGCAACGGGAGAAGCAACTCACAAAAACACTGACCTTGAAGCCGTGTTACATCATTGGTCTGGAAAGCGTAATACGCCCTGACTCGTCTTGAAGTCTGGCTTTCCCGCTTTCCTTGGCGACGATCCGAGCGTTGATCGCACGATCTGAAAGCGTGTTCTCCCCTTCGTTTCATGCGCTTGTTCGCCATGCGATCGCCCACGATCTTGTTACACGCACGAACACATGTCGCCAAACGCTCTTATGACCATGAAACCTACAAGGCGGACGGTTCACGTCAATCTGGCGACCTTCTTCCATGCTGTCTTGCGCAGGAAGAGAAAACAAGAAGATGCTAGCATCATCTTTCACCCTTTTATGAGGATTGATAGCAAATTGAAAATGGGGTGCTAGCAGGCATTTAGCATGATGATATACAGTTATTTCAGAGGAAGATCGTTCTTGATTCTCATGTGTTTTGACCGAACACGCCTGCTGTTTCTCTAAGAGATCGCGCAAGGCTTATCGCTTCTTTTTCAGAGCCGAAAATCGCCAAAATACGTTGTTTCAAGCACAAAATGCTCGTGCTACGAGCGCGATCTGCTCGATGGGGATAAAGAGAGGCGATCACGGAATGGGGGCAACAAAAGGCCGAATCGAAATGACGCAAAATGAAGGAAAATGCCCACCGTGAACACACGTTTATGCGTCATTTGTAAGGCTTTGTGGCACAAAAAAGGCTCCCATTTCGGGAGCCATCATCGCGCTGGCGGAAGGGGAGGGATTTGAACCCTCGTTACCCATGTTATGGGCAAAACGGTTTTCGAGACCGCCGCATTCAGCCGCTCTGCCACCCTTCCAAAAGTTCGCCTTTCGCATGGAGCGACCGACGAAGTTGGTAAAAGAAAACGCTCTCGCGAGCGCTTCTTTAACGAGAACCCACGCAGCTATAACAAGATCATGACCAAACGTGAATTCTGTTTAACACGCCAACTGGCATGGTATCAACTGGCGGAGAGATGGGGATTCGAACCCCAGATACGCTTTTGGCGTATACACGATTTCCAATCGTGCTCCTTAAGCCAGACTCGGACATCTCTCCAAAGTGTGCTTTGCACGTGCGATGATAGATTATATACCAGTTTAATATTCACTCACAAGGGAAAAATAGCCATCTTGCTCAATAATCCGTAAAGGAACATCGAACAACTCTGACATACGCGCGCTTGTAAGCAATTCACTCTTCGCTCCGTCATCGAAAAGCTTGCCTTCTTTTATCATGACAACCCGCTCGACCTCTGGAATGATGTCCTCAGGATAATGCGTCACGAGAATGATCGATTTACCTTGCCCGACCAGATCGCGCATCGACTTTCGGACATAATACATACCTTCAGGATCGAGACCGGTTGTTGGCTCATCGAAGACGAGTACCTCTGGGTCATGGATAAGAGCGCGCGCCAAGAGGATGCGACGAGCTTGTCCGGTCGAGAGCGTTTTGATGTCGCGCTTCGCAAGATCGAGCACGCCAAGCATCTCCATGATGTTGAGTACATGCTCGCGAGACTGAGGCGTCACCCGATACATATCAGGAATACCAAGCGAGCCGAACAAGCCGCCTGCAACAATATCGAATGCAGGAAGATGAACCGTAATCTGATCTTGCATCGTCGAGGAAACAACACCGAGTACTTTCTTCGTTTCTTGAAGCGTCGTACGTTCGTTGCCTCGGAAGAGAACCGGTGGTACATCGCGATGAAGGGGAAACACCTCGCGCGTGATCAGTTGGATGAATGTCGACTTTCCTGCGCCATTCGGGCCAAGCAGCGCGATATTCTCCCCTGCATGAAGATCGAATGACTCGATATCAAGAATGTTCTTTCCTTTGCGACGCACAACAGCATTGCGCAATTGGATAAGGGGCAGCTCCATGTATTCTCTTTTCCTGATCAGGAAGAAACGATCTTAGATCTTACTGATCGCCCTGGGGCAGGCCTTCTTCACCCTTGTCATCATCGCCCTCGATAGCACTGAGATTCTGGGCATCATCACGAGAAGAATTTCCGTTATCGTCAGACTCTTCACCCTCAGAATTCTCCGTTGAATCAGTGTCGAACTGAGAAAGGTCGATATTATAAGGAACATTAGAAGGCATGTCGTTGACGACAACATCGGATTCTTCCTTATAATGCTTGAGCCACTCCTGGAAATCTTCGGCCTTCTTCTGGCTACCATAAATGGTGCGCATATATTCAACGATCTCGTCAGGATAAGCAGAAAGGGAAGTTGGCTCACCTTCAAGATTCAGGACATCCGTACATAAGATGATATGGATACCGTAATCGCTCATTGTGAGCGTGATCTGTCCGAGCTCTACACTATCGAGCGCAGCGGTGTATTCCTCAACGAAATTGTTGATGGTATCCCAACCCACATCACCACCATTACGCGCTGAACCGCTATCTGTTGAGTACATCTGGGCTGCAGTAGCGAAATCCAGCTGGCCTGACGTGAGCAATCCTACAATCTCCTCAGCCTTTGCTTCATCACCAGCTTCAAGCAAGATGTGAGAAGAGCGCTTTGAGCCGTTGATCATGTCTTTATAGGTATTCATGAACTCAAGCAAGCCTGCATCGTCGCTCGTATCGACTTCTGTGATGATCTTCTCTTGCAATGCACGAGAAGTAAGGCCGATCTCGATCGATTCACGATATTGCTCTTCGGTCACACCAGACTGTGAGAGCGCATCCTGCCACGCACTATCGTTGCTGTAGTTCTTCTTCATCGCGTCGACCTGCTCATCGATAGCAGACTGTTCGACGACTACTTCATTTTCCTGCGCAGCTTGACGGATAAGCTCTTGCTGCACGTAATAATCGATGACCTGATTACGAATAGACTGGGGATCCTGCGAGCTCTCCTTGAGCCAGCTTGCCCATGCTTCATCGCTCGATAGCTCAGAGCTAGCACGGAAATCTTGGATATACTTCGTGACCGTGTCTTCTTCGATCGGTGTTCCGTTGACCGTAGCTGCCGTTCCACCAGTGTATCCATACTTCGAACCACAGCCTGCCAGCGATACGCAACAAATAGCTGCGAGCACGAAAACTGATACTTTTGAGAAGATGGTCTTGAGCGTCATTGAGTTCCCTATCTTATATATGGATCTGCATCGCAAAAAAGGATGCGCACGTATGCAAAAATGATTGTTACACAAGTCGAGTTTGTTGGGTTTGTCTGCACAAATGCTCCATTTTCGCAGCAACGAAATACAAATGCTCTTCATATATCGAAAAAGACACCTGGAAAGGTGCCTTTTTGCTTTGGTATTCTGTGGTGCTCTTTTCGCGCCGAAAAGAAGCCGCTATTTATTCTTTGCTTCCTTCTTACGCTGAATAGAGGAGAGCGTGCGCTTACGAAGACGAATGTTCTGCGGCGTAATTTCCACCAGTTCGTCGTCTTCGATATACTCAAGGGCTTCCTCGAGCGTGAACACGACCGGAGGAGTGAGCTGGATCGCTTTATCAGCACCAGATGAACGCTGGTTGCCTAGCTGTTTGGCCTTCGCAACGTTCACGACCATATCGCCTTCCTTCGCGGATTCGCCAACGATCATGCCCTCATAGCATTCTTCACCGGGCCCCACGAATAGACGGCCGCGCTGCTGGAGCGTATCGAGCGCATACGCAACGGACTTTTCGGTAGCCATCGCGATCATGGAACCATTCTTACGTCCGCCGAATTCACCGCGATACGACCCGTATTCGCTGAAGTGGTGAAACATCGTCGCTTCACCACGTGATACGTTGAGCAGACGGGTGCGTAGGCCCATCGTTCCACGTGAGGGGATCTTGAAGACGAGATGGGTCTGATCGCCACGCTGGAACATATCGGTCATCTCTCCACCAGCCGTCCCGAACACCTCAATACATTTACCTGCATATTCGCTCGGGACATCAACTGTTGCTTCTTCGATCGGCTCGAGCAGATTGCCTTGGTCATCCTTCTTGATGATGACACGTGGGCGTCCAACCTGAAATTCATATCCTTCACGGCGCATGGTCTCCATCAATACGGAAAGATGCAGCAGACCTCGGCCTGCAACTTCTACACCTGATTTGTCATCCGTCTCGCGAATGCGCATGGAGATGTTGCTCTCTGCTTCTTTGAACAGGCGTTCTTTTAATTGGCGCGCACCGACGATCTCTCCTTCACGACCAACGAGCGGCGAGGTGGATGCCTCGAAGACGACCGCCATGGTCGGTTCTTCCACCTCGATCGGATCGAGTTCGATCGGATTCTCGCGACTCGTCACCATATCTCCGATATCAGCATCTTCGACGCCGACCACCGCAATGATATCTCCTGCAGAAACCTTCTCTTCTTCTTTCTTGCCCAACGCATCGAAGGTAAACACCTGTTTGATAGTGGTGTTATAACGTGTGCCGTCATTCTTAATGACCAGCACGGGTTCATTCTTCGACATGGTGCCCGAGAAAAGGCGACCGACGCCGATACGACCAACAAAGCTCGAATGGTCGATCGTGCAAAGTTGCAGAGCAACTGGTCCGGTTGGGTCGCAATCGGGAGCAGGAACTTCCTTTAAGATCGTGTCGAGCAACGGAACCATGTTGTCGTTATCATCGGTTGGCTCATAACGCGCATAGCCATTTACCGCAGAAGCATAGATGATCGGAAAATCGAGTTGTTCGTCATTTGCCTCGAGCTCAACCATCAGATCGAACACCTCATCGACCACTTCTTCGGGACGTGAACCAGGGCGATCGATCTTATTGATGACAAGCACGATGCGCAATCCCAGATCGAGTGC
The DNA here is from genome assembly GCA_902470405.1 of uncultured Eggerthella sp. Lineage (GTDB taxonomy): Bacteria > Actinomycetota > Coriobacteriia > Coriobacteriales > Eggerthellaceae > Anaerotardibacter. The sequence goes on along the minus strand of CABRGJ010000022.1, from coordinate 1,583 downwards.
ATGACGCAACACAAAACGCGTTTGAGGCATCGGGCCCTCGAATGCATCGACGATCAGCAGCGCGCCATCAGCCATATTGAGCACGCGTTCCACCTCACCACCGAAATCAGCATGGCCCGGAGTATCGATGACGTTGATCTTCACATCTTTGTATGAGATTGAGATATTCTTCGACAAGATGGTGATACCGCGCTCACGTTCCTGATCGTTCGAATCGAGCAAGCGCTCTTGCACTTCTTGATTTTCACGGAACACACCAGCGGTATAGAGCAAGCGATCGACCAGCGTGGTCTTACCATGGTCAACGTGAGCAATGATCGCAACGTTACGAATGTTTTCCTGTCTCATAAGTGTCTTGCCTTTTCTCTTGCCTATCTATAACTCTTATTTATATGCACGAAAGCTTTCCGTTCTCCCGCGCGAACCTTTTATAAAGGCTCGCTGCCAAAGTGAGCCCCTTTGCAGCGCATACCCCATAGTACTCGTATTTTTACCAAAGCAAGCGCGCCTTAGATTTACGGAGTTGAATTGCTCGGTCGGGAATCATCGCAAGCATTTTGCGCTATGCTTACTTGGAAGGGTTTCTGAAAGAAAGAGGGGAATATGGGAATCTATCAAGACCAATATCACATGGACGACTTCACCTACGATGATTACGAGAAGATCAGCATCACTCAAAAAGGGCCGATCTATATCTGCGCGTTCAATGACGCAGGTAATCTGAATGCGATGTCCTATAAGCAGATGGCAGAATTCAACGAATTCCTGATCAAAGTGCGCATGGATCCGGAATGCCGAGTCATCGTCCTGACGGGCGAAGGCAGCTCGTTCTGTGCAGGTTTCAACCTGAACGATCTCGCACTCGACCCACCAGAGGAAATGGGCCGCACTCAGCGCGACTTCTTCATCATGCAAACCATCTGCTCAGACCAGGTCGTGAACATGCGCGCATGCCCACAACCTATCATCGGCGCATTGAAGGGGCATGCTGTTGGCGGTGGTCTTTCCATCTCATGTGCATGTGACCTGCGTGTTCTTGGTGAATCGTTCAAAATGCAGGCAGGATATCTGAACATTGGACTGACTGGCACAGATATGTCCGGCTCGTTCTATCTGCCGAAGATCATTGGCTTCGCACGTGCTAATGAAGTGCTGATGACGGCACGCCGCATCGGCGCTGAAGAGCTTTTTGAATGGGGCTTTGCGAATCGCCTCGTAGCGGACGACGAAGTGCTCGATACCGCGATGGAGATCGCAGAGACCATGGTGAAGAACACCTCGCCATTCGGGCTGCGTCTTACCAAAGAAGCGATGCAGTCCTCGGTCGATGGCAATAGCTTCGACACGCAGATCAAGATGGAGAACCGCAACCAGGTCGTTGCGACCGAGACCCAGGATGCGTACCGTGGCACACGCAAGATGAATCCAAAACTACGTGAAGACGTGAAAGCTCATCCGGAGAACTATACCTTTAGCAACCACTAAGCACGCAGAGGATCGAACCCCTGATCAAGTTATGAAGCAGAGCAGAGATCGATCTCTGCTCTGCTTCACTTTTTGTCCTATAAGCCCACTTTTTTATC
>CABRGJ010000021.1 GCA_902470405.1 uncultured Eggerthella sp. | reverse complement strand
ACGACGACGATTCACCACCACCACCGCGATCGTCCGAGCAACCGACAGCGCGCCACATCGAACCAGCTAAAGTAGTTCGAATGGTAGACAACGCCCATCTGGTCGGTTTCAGAATAGCGGACTTCCATATCTGTCGTGAACTCCATCGGTACACTCCCCTTCTTTTATCTCGCGTAGTAATACTAACTTATATAATTAAGAGTTAGATGAACGATCGTTTAAGCGAGGTTATTCTTTGAACCAACGAACCACAACACGCAGGCCTGCTAACAACTACGCTCCACTCACCCCTAAACTCGCCTTTCAACTTATGGCGCCACATACGCTCGCGCCGTCCATTCTTGCTGTCTTGTTCTCGATCATCTACACCGCCATCAGTTTTTCAGGCACGATCAATCTACTGCTTGCGTTCGTGCTCTTCCTTATCTGCACGCTCATGCAAGCGGCAGCGAACACCTTGAACGACTACCTCGATTACAAGAAAGGCACCGATTCACGAGAGAATTCCTCTGAAGATGCTTTCGATGCGGTACTTGTATACAACAATATAAATCCTGCTCATGTGCTTATTTTTGCGATCGCTCAATTGATTGTGGCTGCTCTGCTGGGATGCTATATCGTCTACATCTCTGGCATCATACCGCTTGTCATCGGTATCATCGGAGCAGTTGTTGTGGTCATCTATTCCGCTGGACGGACTCCCCTCTCCTACCTTCCTATCGGTGAGCTCGCGATCGGCATCACGATGGGCGGCTTGATTCCGCTTGCCTGCGTCTACGTGCTCTCAGGGGTGCTCGATTGGTGGCTTGCGCTTGTCGCGCTCCCGCTCATGATCGGCATCGGCATGATTCTTGCTACGAATAACACCTGCGATATCGAAAAGGACATCGCAGCACACCGTCATACGCTTGCGGTCACACTCGGTCGCGATAATGCAGTGAGCCTCTACAAGCTCGTCATCCTCATCTGGCCCGCGCTCATGCTCATCCTTGAATTGATCTTCTTTACGCCAGGAATCATCTTTGGTGTGTTCATGGTCTGTGCTGCATTCCCGGTATTACGTGCGATAATGCGCAACCCGCTCATCCAAGCCTCACGCGATGGTGCTATGGCGCAGATCATAAGCCTGAACATCATCTTCATCTCGTTCTATTGTTTGTCTATTGCAATGGCGCCATCGATCGCATTCATTCTATAGCAGGCTTATCAGCAGGCATCATTGCTATCATAGACGCGCATCCATCGCACTATGATCAGGCGCGCACCAGACGACCTCCTGCTTGCCATCGATCTGGGAAAGATCAGCATAACGTCGCAACTCGTCGATATCCATCGGTTGGAATTCAGGAATCAGACCACCCAAGAAAGCGAGATAGCCAAGGATCTCCCGAGGACCAAGATGAAGCTGCTCTATCAAATACTCGAGCGATGCATCTGCGTTTCGCTTTGATAGCTTGCATCCACACTCATCCACGAAGATCGGAACATGCCCATACTCTGGTCGTTCGTATCCAAGCAACTCCTGGATAAAAAGCTGTTTTGGGGTTGAAGCGAGCAGATCGACCCCTCGCACGATCGAGTTGATGCCATAAGCCGCATCATCAACCACAACCGCAAGCTGATACGCGAATATGCCATCGCTGCGCCGTATGATGAAATCACCCGAACAGCATGCAAGATCATATGCGCAAGACCCCTGAAATACATCTTCGAACTGCACAGAAGAAGCGCTCCTCACATCAAGACGCAACGCCGGATCACGCACGAGCGCACGTGCTGCTCGCTCTTCTTCGCTCAGATACTTGCAGGTATTCTGGTAGACATACTCCTCACCAACATGAGGAGCACGTGCGCTGTGAAGATCGGCGCGCGAGCAGAAGCATGGGTAGACCAAGCCTGCTTCTTCGAGCTCTGAAAGCGCTGCGCGATATGCATCTTGACGCTCGATCGCGCTTTGATGGACCAGATCCCCTACCCACTCGAACCCGAACCACGCTAGATCCCGCTTCACTCCATCAATGAACTGCTGTTTCGAACGATCGGGGTCAAGATCCTCGATCCGTAGAACCATCTTATCTGCGACAAGTGCAGCAACGAGACTCGCAAAGATATTGCCCACATGAAAACGCCCTGAAGGACTTGGAGCAAAGCGCCCGAGCACATCAGAGCGCTCTTGGTGTCCAGATCGCGCACTGGTCATGAACGTATCGCTTCTTGTACCGAACCGAAGAATCGAACCTTATTTGCGAAGGTCGGTTACGTGCTTTGTCTTACCAAAGCTGCGCTCGATCCCGCCAGGTTCGATCAGCTTCACATCTGAAGAGACCAGCATCGAATCCTTAAGCGTCGATTGGATATGTTTGCGGAACTTGTCCATTTCCTCGAAGGAATCACTGAATGCCTCGGGTAAGAGCTCGACCATGATGGTCATATGATCAAGACCGGTCTCATTGTCCACTTCGATGCGATAGTGAGGGCTCACACCTTCAATACCCGCTAAGATATCTTCAACCTGCGAAGGAAATACATTCGTGCCGCGAATGATGAGCATATCATCCGTGCGCGTACGCACCTTCTTCATACGTGCATGCGTACGACCACACGCACACGGCTCAGTGATGACATAGCTCAGATCATGCGTGCGATAGCGCAGCATAGGGAACGCTTGCTTGTCGAGAGGCGTGAGCACAAGCTCTCCTGGCACACCTTCAGGCAACGGTTCGCCCGTTTTCGGATCAACCACTTCCCAGAGAAAATGATCTTCAGCGATATGCTGCATATCGCGCGAAGCCAAACATTCGCCCGAAACACCAGGACCCATCACTTCAGTAAGACCATAATTATCGGTGCAGGTGATATGCATGCGCTTCTCGATCTCTTCTTTGAGCGCAGGTGGGCATGGTTCGCCTCCGAAAAGACCGATGCGCAAACTTGAATTCGCCCAATCGAACCCATGCTTTTCGCCATACTCGCACATATGCATTGCATAAGAGGGCGTCGAGATGAGCACCGTGGTCTTGTAGTCGTTGATCATCATGAGGTGGCGCTCGGTATTACCCGAACCTGCTGGCACCACCATGCAGCCCAGGTGCTCGCACCCATAATGCAGACCAAAACCACCAGTGAACATGCCATAACCAAACGCCATCTGCACGCGATCGGAAGAAACAACGCCTGCCATCTGCGCAAGACGCGCGATACAATCGCGCCAGATATCAAGATCATGTTCGTTGTACCCAACCACGATCGGCTTTCCGGTCGTTCCCGAAGATGCATGAAGACGCACCACATCGTCAAGCGGGATAGCGAAAAGGCCATAAGGATACGTATCGCGCAACACCGTCTTATCCGTAAAAGGCAGCTTGCGTACATCTTCGAGCGTCTGAATATCTCCTGGCACAACACCAAGCTCATTCATCTTCTCGCGATACCATGGCACGCGCTCGTAAGTCCAGGCAACCTGATCTTTGAGCTTCTCGAGTTGAAGCGCACGAATCTCTTCGCGCGACATGGTCTCGATCGCGGGCTGGAACATCGGTGTCTTTATTGCATCAGTCATGGAATCTCGATTCTTTCTACAAATGGGTTATGAAGAGAAATCAACCTGCGAGACTAGCTCAACGGGCTGATTGATCAATGCTCGTTCTGCTTTTTCAACATCCTGTACGCCGATCGCGATATAGGTAGATATGAGCGAATAACTATACTTTACGTTCATATCCTGCTTCGCGATAACATCGAACACGCGTGCAAGTTCTCCTGGTATATCGTTGAGTTTCAAACACAGCACGTCTGTCTGCTTGACCGCAACACCCGCGCCTTCCAAAACATCAAGCGCACGCGCTGGCTTATCGACGACAAAACGAGCGATGCCATAATCACCCGTATCCGAAAGCGCATATCCTTTCACGCTGATATCGTTCTCTACTAGCGTATCCAAGATACGCTTCAAATGCCCAACCTTGCTTTCGATGAAGACGCTTAACTGCGATACCGCCATGTTCACTCTCCTTGCATATAAGCTGCACCCAAACGGAATGCTTCGATATTGATGTCGATGGTCTTTGGGGGAACATTCTGACGAATGACCTCTTCCCAAATACTGAGGTCAAAAGGCAAGCTGGGAGCAAGTGCACCAAGAAGCACCACGTTCGCACATTTTACCGTACCAGCATCACGTGCAAGCTGACCTGCCGGAATGAGCGTCGCACCCATTTCGACCAGGCGCTCACGCGCGTGATCAGGCATGCTTGCTCGACCAGTGAGGACCGGCAGCGGCTTGATCTCTTCATCGTTTACGACAAGCACGCCATCCTCTTTCAAGAATGCAAGATTACGCAGCGCCTCGGTTATTTCGAATGAGACGATATTATCGGCGCAACCTTCATCGCAGACCATGGTCGCCACTTCGTCACCAAAACGCACAACGGTCGTGACGGCCCCACCGCGCTGTGCCATACCATGGATCTCAGAAACCTTGCAGCATTTTCCTGCTGCGCTTGCGACACGAGCGAGCAGGTCGGCCGCCGTGATGGTTCCTTGGCCACCAACACCGCACAGTAAGATGGTATAAGTTTGAGCCTCAGACATATTTACACTCCCCTTATGCTCGCTCGATCGCACCAAACGCGCAGTACTGCTCGCATTGGCCACATCCATTACACATGTCGGTATCGATCGAGGTGAGACCGCTTTCTTCATGAGAGAAGATAGCAGGGCACCCAAGCGAAACGCACACGCCACACCCTGAGCATTTCTCATTGACGAAATAAGGGGTCTTCTTGGCCTTGTCGAGCAATACGCAGGGAGCCTTGAATACGATCACATCGAGTTCTTCACGCGAAACTGCTTCCTTGATCGCCGCACGAACCGCTTTCATATCGAAAGGATCGATCTCGCTCACATGCGGCACACCGATCGCTCTTAGGAGCGCTGGAAGGTTGAGTTCCGTGCTCTCTCTATTCTGAAGCGTAACACCGTTGAAAGGATTGCCCTGCTGGCCGGTCATCGCAGTCGTGCGGTTATCGAGAATGCAGATCGTTCCCGCACCTTTGTTATAGACCGTATTGATAAGACTCGAAAGACCCGAATGGGCGAATGTCGAATCGCCGATGACGCCAACAACAGGACGATGCTCCGTGCCCGCCAGAGCAAGTTCGAAACCATGCGCCATAGAGACCGAGGCGCCCATGTCGAGCGTAGTGTCCATCGCTGCAAGCGGAGGAAGCGCACCGAGCGTATAACAACCGATATCACCAGTCACGATCGCTTTCTGGCGCGAGAGTTCTTTGAAGACGAGACGATGCGGGCAGCCAGCGCACAACGCAGGTGGGCGATTCGGAACATCATGAGGCATCTCACGATGAGCAGGAAGCGGACGTCCGAGCGCACGAAGGATATCTTCAGGATGTATCTCGCCATCAGATGGAAGCGGAACCAAGAATTCGTCAAGTACGACACCACAGGCACGTACCGCGTCTGAAAGATAAGTCGAAGCCTCTTCGACCACATAGAGCGCATCTACGCTTGCCGCGAAATCAGCCAGTGCATGCGCAGGAAGCGGCCAGGTCACCCCAAGCTTAAAGACCGACACGTCTGGACATGCTTCCTTGACATGCTCATAGACAGCACCTGCACAGATGATGCCAATTGCCGGATCGCCCTGCTCAATAACGTTGAACGAGCAGGTTTCGACCCACTCCTTGATCGTCTCGACACGCTTCGCGACTACCTTACGACGAGGTTTCGCATATGCGGGCATCATGACCCATTTGGCAGGATCGGTCTCGTATGGCTTGATCGGCACGACAACACGATCGCTTACCTGAACAGGTGTCTTCGTATGAGAGATACGGACGGTCGAGCGAATCATGAAAGGAACGTCAAACTGTTCAGAGAGCGCATAAGCAGCCTTTGCGAAATCGAACGCTTCTTGAGAATCGCTCGGCTCGAGAATCGGCACGAGCGATGCCATGGCATAATAGCGACTGTCTTGCTCGTTCTGAGACGAGAACATTCCTGGATCATCAGCTGCAAGCAGCAACAAGCCACCGTTCACGCCAGTGTATGAAGCAGTGAAGAGCGGATCCGCACAAACGTTCACACCGACATGCTTCATGGTAACGAGCACGCGTGCACCTGCTGCAGACGCGCCCATTGCTACCTCAAGTGCGACCTTTTCGTTCGGACACCACTCTGCATACACATCGGGAAAGGTTGCGAACGCCTCCATGGTCTCTGTCGAAGGAGTTCCGGGATAAGCGGTGCCGATATGGCACCCCGCTTCCCACGCACCTCGCGCGATCGCTTCATTACCTGATAAGAATTCCATGCACTATCCTTTATCACTTATACAGAACGCCCCTGTTCGGAGCCTAATTCCTACGGCATCGGTCACTCGGAGAAACGAATGACAAAGCAGCCCACCTGCAGCAGATCTCCGTTATGGAGCACCGCATTCTTAACAGGCTTGTTGTTGACCCATACACCATTGAAAGAATCGCGATCGGTGATGGTCCATTCTCCACCGATCCGCTCCATTTCAGCATGAACACGAGAAACGGTCATATCGTTGAGCATGATGCCGCATTTAGGTGAACGACCGATCTCAATGAAATCGGATTCGAGCTTGAAGACCAAGCCTTCCTGCTTGCCATAGCAAACGCGCAACGTCGCAAGTACCTCATCGTCGGTCGATACGCTTGCTTCTTCAGGCTCGACCGAGATCGCACCGAACTCTTCAGTGGCATCTTGAAAATGGTAACCGCAGACCGAGCAGCGATCGCCCTCGTTATTGGCTTCATTCATGCATACAGGACAGGTGGTCATGATATCTCTCTATCTTCTATTCGCACATCAGCGTGTCGCATCCGCACCATAGATGATCGGCATGGTGCCGATCACTTCGCTCTCAGCCTCGTTTCGACCATTCGGTGTTGCACCAGTAAGTCGCTCCCACCAAATGCCAATACCTTCGAAGAAATTCGGGCCTGCACAATCTTCAGCAGCAACCAAGTCGACCGTTTGGATGATCTCGTTGTTCTGGTAATAGTTTACCGTACCGACCTTATCTCCTGCACGTACGCTCGAAGTAATGTCATCGAAAATGACCTCTTGACTCACATTTCCTTCGAAACGGAACACTTCTACGGTTTGCTCGGGATCTGCGATGGTCGCCTTGAAGGTCTTATCGGTCCAGCCCTTATGGCTCACCTTTGCCACGACCGGAGCGTCTAGTGTTCCTGACGCCGTCGTGAAGCTAACGGTCTCATCTGAGTTCGCAAGTGGAACGTTCACGGTGTTGTTATAGACCCAGTTCCACAGTTCTTCGCAATCAACGAAACGTTGAGCCTCTGAAGTAGAATCGAGCACGATCGCATAGAGCATCTCTCCGTCACGCTCGCATGCGCCAGCAAAGCACTCCCCTGCCAATTCGGTATATCCAGTCTTGATACCGCATGCACCTTCATACGAATCGAGCAGCAGATCTGTCGATTCAAGCTGAAGATCGATCCATTCGTCACCGCGCTTGACCGGGATCGTGGTCTTCGATGTGGAACAGAACGGAAGAGCTCGTTTTGCATCGCAGCACGTGCCATCGTCGACACGTTTTGGGCACTACAATGCATATCGCCACTGAACTGATCGTAGTCTAGTCCATGCGGATTGCTGAAGCGCGCGTCATTCATACCGAGCGCGAGCGCTTTCTTGTTCATCGCATAGACGAATGCATCATAGCCATTCTGTGGCATCTCTTCTTGTGGGATGCTTGGATCTTTTTTTAGTTCTTCCAAGATCTTCGGCCCGAGCGATTCAGCCAAAGCCTGACCAGCATCATTTCCTGAGGGGATCATGAGCGCCTTGATAGCCGATTCAAGGCTGATCACATCTCCAGCTTGTAGTTGAGCAGAAGACTCTCCGATACTAGCCGCCGCTTCGCTTACCGTGATCTCGGTCTGAGCGGGATCGCCACCGTATTCGAGTGCTACGATCGCTGTCATGATCTTCGTGATCGATGCGATATGGACCTGCTCGTAGGCATTGCGCGCATAATAGATGGTGCCATCGCTCGAAACAAGATAGGCATATTCACAAGCGATATTAGGCGCTTGTGAAGCTGTGAACCCTTGCTGCTCGACCGTCTGTCCAAGCACGACATCAGAATTGCGCACCTCTGCCTGAGCAAGAGCGGGTTGTAAGCTCAAGCTAAGGAGAAACGCAAATACGCAAGCAACGATGCCTGCGTATTTGGAGTGATTCTTGGTTTGTTGGATACGTTTAGTCGAGCACATATACATCTTCTGGCTTACAGACCTCAAAACCTTCCGCTGAAAGCTTCACATCAAGCGCAGGTTCAGCGACCTTCAAGATATCGATGGCATGATCGCCCACGATGAAACAATGCGCATACTCAACATCGATATCCTTATCATCGAGATAATTGAACAAACGTGCGAGCGAGCCAGGAACATTGGGTACTTTCACCGCAACAACATCAACGAGCTTCGCCTGATAACCTTCTTCTTGCAAGATATTGCAAGCCTTCTGGGGCGTATCGCAAAAGATACGCAAGATGCCGAAATCCTTCGTATCAGCCAGGAACATAGCCTGCATGTTGATGCCCGCCTCAGCGATACTACGCACAGCAGATGCGAGCCTGCCTTCTTTGTTTTCGAGAAATACCGTTAATTGCGAGATCATTATTTGAGTCCCTCCCTCAGGTCGATGATGCGTTTCGCCTTACCTTCAGAGCGCTCGATGGTCTTCGGTTCGACGATCTTCACCTCGACCGCGATCTGAAGATTATCTTTCAATGCCTTTTCAAGATCCTTCTTGAGCTTCTGTAAACGAGCGACCTCGTCGAAGGGGAAATCGGGTACGGTCTCGACCTGCAGTTCAACACGATCGAGCGCACCACG
>CABRGJ010000020.1 GCA_902470405.1 uncultured Eggerthella sp. | reverse complement strand
ATGTTCGCCTTGCTCGTCGCAAATCTCACCATGATCATGGTCGTACAAGCAGACGAATATAAGAACATGCCCATCAACAACCACACCTTGGTCAAAGAGTCGAAGACCGAACGTGGCACCATCTCTACTTACGATAACGTAGTGCTTGCTCAAAGCGTCGAACAACCCGATGGCACGTACAAACGCGTCTACCCTGCTGGCACGCTTGCTGCTCATGTAGTCGGCTATGCCTCCGATAAATATGGCACATCGGGCATCGAATCGAGCTACAACGACACGCTGAAAGGCCAGCGCAACTACGCTTCTTGGACTGACGTGCTCAATTCCACCACCGGAAACAGCGCTGCTGGAAACGACGTGCGCCTCACCATCAACTCCAACATCCAAAAGGCCGCGCAAGATGCGCTCGAGGGCTTCTCGGGTGCTTGCGTCGTGATGGATCCGAAAACAGGTGCAGTGCTTGCGCTTGCCTCATCGCCCACTTACAACGCAGCCGATATCGAAACGCTGCTGCAGAACAGCGCGAACTCCTCAGATTCTTCAGCGCTTTACAATCGCGCCACACAAGCGCTCTATCCTCCTGGATCGACCTTCAAAATCGTTACGCTCACGGGCGCACTTGAGAACAACGTCGCCACAGAATCAAGTGTCTTCTCTGCTCCAGGAGCGATGGAGATCGGCAACGGAGACATTACGAACTTCAATGGCAAGAGCTATGGCGAGATCACGCTCGCACGTGCGACCGAAGTCTCTGCGAACACCGTCTATGCGCAGCTCGGCGTTCAAATGGGTTCAGACATGCTCGTCAAAACCGCGAACGATTTCGGCTTCGATCAGCAGATCAAGTTCGACCTTCCTCTTGCTAAATCTCTCATGCCAAATCCTGACGAGATGACAGAATGGGAAACCGCATGGGCTGCCGCAGGCGAACCGGTCGGCGAGCACGAAAGTCCCGCTGGCCCGCAAACCTCTGTACTCGAGATGGCACTGGTCGGTTGTGCGATCGCCAACAATGGCGTGATCCAAAAGCCTTATCTGGTCGACAGTATCTACAACGCCGAAGGCAAGTGCAGCTTTACCGCACAGCCTTCCTCACTCATGACAGCAACCAATTCCTCTATCGCCAACCGTGTCAAGTCTATCCTCGAAGGCGTTGTCTCATCTGGCACGGGCGCTGCTGCCGCGGTGCCGGGCGTCAAGATCGCAGGAAAGACAGGTACGGCAGAAACAGGCAAGCCCATCGACGATAGCTGGTTCGTTGGCATCGGCCCTTCAGAGAACTCGAGCGTTGTAGTGGCGATCGTGCTTGAAGAGGGAGCCGATCACCCTGGTGGCGCAGCTTCACGCGCGCAAGGTGTGCTTAAAACTGCTCTGCAGGTTCAAGGGGTCATTAAATGACCATATCGATAAGATATGATGGTATGCTATGGGGATACAAGATTCTTGCTATAGCATGGATTCCTAAAGGAGATCAAACGTGGCTGGAAGCATGATTGGCAAAACTCTCAACGACCGCTATCAGCTTACTGAGCGTGTCGGCATCGGCGGTATGGCCGAAGTGTATCGCGCACAGGACACCGTCCTCGATCGCATCGTGGCCGTAAAGGTCATGTTGCCTCAGTACGCAGCGGACCAGACCTTCCAACAGCGATTCCGTCAAGAGGCGGCATCCGCAGCTAAGCTGCAGAGCCCCTATATCGTAAGCATCTACGACTGGGGTCTGGATGCGGACGACGAAACGTACTATATCGTCATGGAATTCCTCAAGGGCACCGACCTGAAGACCGCCATCAAAGAACGTGGCGCGATCAATCAGCGCAAAGCTGCCGAGATCGGCTCACAAGTCGCTCAAGCACTCCAAGTTGCGCACGATGGTGGCATCATCCATCGCGACATCAAGCCGCAAAACATCATGATCCAACCCGATGGCAACATCAAGGTCATGGACTTCGGCATTGCTCGCGCAGGAGATGCTGGACTCAGTCAAACGGCGACCGTGCTTGGCACTGCCCACTATATCTCTCCTGAACAAGCCCAAGGAAAAGACCTTACTGGTCTTTCTGACGTATATTCGCTTGGCATCGTGCTCTATGAGGCTACGACCGGACGTTTACCTTTCGAAGGCACCGACTCGGTCAGCGTTGCGGTCAAACAAGTCAACGAAATGCCTGCAGCGCCTCGAAGCATCAATCCCGATATCGATCCTGTGCTCGAAGCCATCATCATGAAAGCGATCGCCAAAGACCCCGCTCAGCGCTTCGCGAGCGCACAAGATATGCGTCAAGCATTGAACGACTATCTTGCAGGCCGCACTGTTCCGGGCCTCGGCGCTCATAGCGATAAGACCCAGGTATTGGGCGCAGGTATTCCTCCTATGGATGGAACTGCCGTCATGCCTAAAGCTACAGGCGCTGCTGCAGGTCTTGGCCAAACAACGGCATACCGCAACAATGCCACTCCTCCTAAACAACCTCCGCAAAGCGCGCGCAACAAGGTCATCATCGGCGTTGTCGCTGCAGTGATAGTCGCCATCATCGTCGGTGTTGTCGCATTTGCGATCGGCGGTAATGAAGAAAAGCAGATCGTTCCCGACGTAACGAACATGTCACTCGGCGAAGCGAAGACCGCACTCGAAGAAGCCGGCTTCAAGATTGGCACCGAGACCGAGGTCTTTAGCTCGACGGTTGATTCTGGTCTTATCGTCAGCACCAATCCTCAAGGAGGACAGGAAGCCATCAAGGGCAGTCGTATTGACCTGAACGTCTCGAAAGGCACCGAGCAAGTATCGGTTCCAGATTTGAAAGGCCAGACAGAAGAAGAAGCGATGAGAACGCTCTCTTCGTATGGCCTGAACGGCCAGAAGGGTGATGCGGTTTATTCGGATAACGTAAAGGAAGATTGCGTCGCCGAACAGGAACAACCAGCAGGCTCTTCCCTCAATAAAGGCGACACGGTCGTCTTCCATCTTTCGAAGGGTGCCGAAAACGTATCTGTCCCGAACGTAGTAGGAGCCAGTGCTTCTAATGCCGAGAACTCGCTTATCAACGCGGGCTTCAAAGTGAACAGCAGTTATCGTTACAGCAGCGATGTGGCCGAAGGTCGTGTCATCTCACAAGATCCTTCTGGCACTGCCGCGAAAGGCTCAACTATCACGATCTATGTCTCTAACGGCCCTGAGGAAGGCGATGTTCCTAACGTGGTCGAAGAGAGCGAATCGAGCGCAACTACCGCGCTCAAGAACGCCGGCTTTAAGGTGTCGGTGAAGAAGATGGCAAGTAGCACGGTAGACGAAGGAAAGGTCATCTCCCAAGATACGTTAGGCAAGGCGAACAAGGGCACGACTGTTACTATCGTCGTGTCAACAGGACCCGCGAATTAACCATACAAGGTGAAGCGCAGAGGCAGCTTCCTTGAGGCGCGATGCTTCGTGATAGAATAACGAAGCCGTACTTCATTGTCCCCGTAGCTCAGTGGATAGAGCGTCGGTTTCCTAAACCGTGCGTCGGAGGTTCGAATCCTCTCGGGGACGCCAGAGAAACGAGCAACACGGCATGATCTCATGCCGTGTTCTTTTTAGTAACGAACAGAAGGAGAACAGATGGCAGGCACGCCAACGAATCAGGCCAATAACAACACGAACATCTGGAGCACTCGTCAGCTGGTGACCATGGCGCTCATGACCGCGATCGGTGTTCTGCTCTCGTTCATCGAGTTCCCGCTGCTTCCTGGTGTCACTTGGCTGAAATTCGACGCGTCGAACATGCCCGCTATGGTGGCTGGTTTCGCTTATGGCCCTGGCGGCGGCGTGGCGGTCGGCATCCTCACCGCCATCCTCCATGGCCTGCTCATGGCAGACTTCAGTGGTGCAGTGATGAATATCATCGTCGTGATCTTCTACATTCTGCCCGCTGCACTCATCTATAAGTACAAGCACACCTTCGCAGGCGCTGTCATCGCACTCGTTGTAGGTACGCTGCTCGCGGTCGTTGGAGCGATCGTCGGAAACCTTATCATCACTCCTGCTTGGCTGGGCGTTCCACTTGACGCTGTCATCGCCATGATCTGGCCGATCCTCGTACCTTTCAACCTGCTGAAAGGCGCCATCAACTCGATCCTCACCTTGATCATCTATAAATCGATCTCGAATCTCATCACACCAAAGAAAGACCAGAAGAAGGGTCGCGCGTAGATGATCTCCTTCGAAGACGTTTCGTTCACCTATACGAGCGAAGACTATGTGCTTGAGAACATCTCGGTCGAGATTCCTCAAGGGCAGTTCGTCTGCGTACTCGGCGCAAATGGATCGGGTAAATCTACGTTTTCGAAGCTCATCAACGCCCTCTTGCTTCCTGATAAGGGCAAAGTCGTTGTCGATGGCCTCATCACATCCAACGCAGAGAACACCTTCTCGATTCGCTCGCGAGCAGGTTCGGTCTTCCAAAATCCCGACGATCAGATCGTTGCGAGCCTCGTAGAAAATGATGTAGCCTTCGGTCCCGAGAACCTCGGTATACCCAATCCTGAACTTCGACAACGGGTCGAATCGGCGCTTGCTCAAGTCGGTTTGACAGGCTTCGAGAAGCGCGAGACCACGGCGCTTTCAGGCGGTCAGAAACAACGTGTTGCTATAGCAGGCGTACTCGCGATGGAGCCACAGATCCTCATCTTCGACGAAGCTTCTGCTATGCTCGACCCTCGTGGCAGACGCGGGCTCATGCGTGTTTGCAAAGAGCTGCATGAACAGGGCATGACCGTGATCATGATCACGCATTATATGGAAGAGGCTGCGGAAGCAGACCGCGTTCTTGTGCTGCGCGAAGGACGAATTGTGCTCGATGGCACTCCTGAAGAGGTGCTCACCCAAGACGATGTACTGCGCGAACTCAATCTCGACATCCCTTTCGCTACGCAGCTTTCGCGACTCCTGCAAGATAAAGGCATTGATATCCCCACATTCGTGGATCGAGAAGCACTGAAGGAGGCGTTATGGCTCTTGTATTCGAACACGTCAGCTACACCTATGCGCCCCTAACCAAGCGTCAGGTAAAGGAAGGTCAGTCTCCAGTTTGGGCAATGAACGCCATATCGTTCTCGATCGAAGATGGCGAATTCCTTGCGATCGCTGGCCATACGGGCTCAGGCAAATCGACGCTCGTGCTCCATTTGAATGGTGTCCTCGAACCGACTGAAGGACGCGTGCTTTGGAACGGCCAAGACCTTTCCGACAAGAAGGTCGCAAACCTCGCACGCGGCGATATCGGCATCGTATTCCAATACCCCGAACATCAACTCTTCGCCGCAACGGTATACGAGGATGTTGCATTCGGCCCGCGCAACCTGGGCTTATCGGCTGAAGAGGTCGAATCTCGCGTGAAAGCCGCGCTCGAACTTGTCGAACTCGACTATGAAGACTTCAAAGATCGATCCCCCTTCGAACTCTCGGGAGGCCAACAACGTCGCGTCGCATTCGCAGGCGTACTCGCCATGAAGCCAACTACTCTCGTGCTCGATGAGCCAGTCGCAGGGCTTGATCCTGCATCAAGAAACGACTTCCTCGCATTCATCGATCGTCTCCATAAGAAGCACGGTATCACACTCGTAATGGTCTCTCATAACATGAATGACATCGCGCGCCTTGCAGACCGCGTGCTCGTGCTCGATCAAGGCGAGATCGCGCTTGCAGGAACCCCTAAAGAGGTGTTCGCTCACGCAGTCGAGCTGCGCGAGATAGGACTAGGCGTACCGCATGCACAACGTATGGCCAACGAACTGCGCGAGCTTGGTGTTCCGCTCGAGGAGGGTCTTTACTCTCCTGAATCGCTCGCCGATCGTCTTGCAATGCTGCTGGGGAATAGGTAGCGCTATGAACCTACAGACCATCTTCGGACGATATATCTCACGCGAGTCCATCGTGCATCATATGGATCCGCGTGCAAAGTTACTGCTCTCCGTCTTGTTCATGGTGGTCGTATTCGCAGCGCAAAGCTACCTCGCGTTAGCGGTAGCAGCACTATTCACGTTCGGCATGTTCTTCTTCGCGAAGATCTCGATCAAACAAGCATTCGTGAGCATCGCACCTCTTGCGATCTTGGTCGTATTCACGGGCCTTTTGAATATCTTCTTTGTACAGGGCGGCACGATCTATTTTCAGTTCGGCATCATCTGCATCAGCGAGCAAGGCCTCCACCAGTGCCTTTTCATCGTTATTCGCCTGACGCTCCTGTTGCTTGGCATGAGCTTGCTCACGCTCTCCACCACCACGCTCAACATCACCGACGCATTCGAAAAACTGCTCGGTCCTTTGAAGCGTATCGGAGTTCCTGCACACGAGCTTGCAACCATGATGGGTATCGCGCTTCGCTTCCTCCCCCAGTTTGCCACTGAACTGCAGACCATCTATCGCGCCCAGATCTCGCGTGGTGCGAACTTCAAAACGAACGCACGGGGCACATTCAGCATGATGGTGTCGCTCATCGTGCCTTTGTTCACTAGTGCATTTCGTCATGCTGAAACGCTTTCGCTCGGTATGGATGCACGCTGCTATCATGGCGGAGAGAATCGCACGAGCTTACGAGAGCTGCATTACGCAAAGCGCGATCTTGGCGGGCTTATCTACCTGCTCTTCGCGCTCGCATGCGTTATTCTAGTGAATATCATTTTGATCCAGCTCGGCTGGTCATAAGTTCGAATACCAAACAAGACCAGCAGCCCATACGCTTTATTTACGCTGTTGGCAGATCCGATCAAGGAGCACCCATGGATGAAGTGATCGATTACCTTACCAATATCCCCTGCTGGTTCCTGGCGACCTGTGAAGGCGACCAACCGCATGTTCGCCCCTTCAGTTTTGCGGCAGAAGATGGTGGAAAGCTTTGGTTCTGCACCGCAACGAACAAGGATGTTTATGAGCAGCTTCAAGCAAACCCGAAGTTCGAAGGCTCTGGCTGGCACCCAGGACAACCTTGGATCATCGTAACCGGCGAAGCAGATTTCGATAGCGTACCAGGCGAAGCAACGCGTGTTGCTGGTTACGAGCACATGATCGGCCTTGGCGAATCCTACGATGGACCGAACGATCCACGCCTCACATTCTTCTCAGTACGCAATGGCATTGCCAAGATCGCTGATATCGATGGCAGCGAACGCGCGATCGAGCTGTAGAGCCTTTCCTGCGCTCTCTACCATTTGGCCTTTCTCTAGCGTGTCCCATTGAAGAAACACCCTCAAGAAAAATAGATGCTAGACTTGCCCTGATAAGGTATGCAATACTAACCTGAAAAGCATAATCGCAGCTCAAATGTGCGGTTTGCTGAAAAAAGAAAAGCCTCCGAAGAGGCTTTAGTGAGTCGAAGTACCACCTACGTGGCGTCCCATGAAGGACATTTAAGACTAAGTCTTTATTTTGACTCGCAGTGACATCTTGACTGGTATTCAAACGTTTGTATGCATGGTCATTCACCTCCTTGCATAAGGAAGAGCCTTAACACAACATGAAGGTCAAAAGATTTTGGTTTAGGTGATTATTTCAGCTAGGCATATATTGGTAAGATCGAAAGAAAACGTTGTAGCCTGATAAAGGAGAAAAGCGTTGAATATAAGACAAGAACAGCCCAGCGACCACGATACCGTATACCAAATTGTAAAGCTTGCTTTTGAAAGCGCTGAACATCGCGATGGAAATGAACAGGATGTTGTCGTTGCTCTACGTAATAGCAAGGCTTTTGTTCCGGAATTATCTCTTGTCGCATTATGCGATGGCCATGTCGTAGGTCATATTCTTTTCACCGAAGTGAAGGTTTGTGAAAAAACTGCACTTGCACTTGCTCCACTATCAGTTTTGCCAGCATATCAACATCAAGGTATAGGTCTATCATTAATGGCCGAGGGGCATAAAATAGCACGTGAGCTCGGTTACGAGTATTCTATTGTTCTTGGGGATCCTTGCTATTATCCAAAAGCGGGGTATAGATCTGCGGACTTGTTTGGGATAGTAGCTCCTTTTGAAGTACCAAGCGATGCCTTTATGGCAATCAAGCTGAAACCAACAGCGGAGCCTATTCAGGGCATCGTAGAATATGACCCTGCATTTGGAATGTAATGGCGCTAACATCGTCAATAACGGGCGAGATCCTGCCAAGATAGATTTATAAACTGATCTGGATAAAGATTCGCGGACTGATTAGAAAAGATGCGAGGCACAAACTGCTAGTAATGGTTATAACGGTATGTCTAGCTTTTATTTGCATTGCGTGGAAACTCGCCGTTTGGATTGTTAACGGTATCATAAATTTTATCGTTGACCATATGGACAAAAATTAGTTTTAAAACAGTGACACTCTGGCTGGTATTCAAGTCGGGATATGAATAACTCAACGAAAGAGCGTGCGCTGAAAGAACGCTCTGGGTGCAGGATACTATCGGTATCAAAAACGAGACCGAGCGAGACATGCTCACGACCTCTATCACGGAATCGACGCTTGTGATTATCTTTACGAATTGCAGCATTTTCATCAAAAACGTTGCATAACCAACGGCTGGTGCACTTTTGTTCAATATGGCCGTTATGCAACACAGTGTTTACTAGAATTCAAGCTATACGGCATGCAAGCATGACTTTATCACTTGCCTTGACATGACCATGCAGACTACTAAGCACTTTGGAAGGTGAGATTATGCGCACCTACATAATCACAGGCGCAAACGGTTTTGTTGGCAATAACATCATCAGAGAGCTTAACTCGACTCATACTAATGTCGAAATACGCGCACTTGTTTTGCCAAATGCCGATCTTAGATCGTTGAATGGGCTTGAATGTCGCATTTTTTCAGGTGATATAACAAAGCCTAAAACTCTCATTGAGCCATTTAGCATCAAGGCCGCAAAGTGCACTGAAGGACTTTACATCATTCATTGCGCGGGAATCATTGATA
>CABRGJ010000019.1 GCA_902470405.1 uncultured Eggerthella sp. | reverse complement strand
GCGGCGGTCTTAGCATCCTATTCTCTGCACTGCATCCTTTTCCTACCACGAAACCAGCGAAAACTAACGCTGCCTTAGCGTCCTTTCCAAACGGGAGTGCGCTTTTCCCTGAATGCTGTGGTGCCCTCTTGCGCGTCCTCAGAATTCTGTGCGAGCTGTTGATAACGCTCCATCAAACGCCAGCCATCCGACTCGGATATGAAGCTCTTGTCCATGCATTCGTAGACCGCCTGCTTAGTGATGCGCACGGCAAGCGGGCCATTGGCCATGATGCTCCACGCCAAGTCGAGAGCGGCATCCATCAGCTCGTTCTCTGGAACACAGCGATTCGCGAGGCCCCATTGGACCGCCGTCGGCGCGTCGATCGGACGTCCTGTCAGCAACAACTCGAGCGCATGCTTAAGATGGATCGAGCGGCCAATACGCAACGGTGCTCCCCCGCCACCAGGGAAAAGAGCATTCTTCACTTCCGGGAAGGAGACCTGCGCATCGTCGGAGAGGATCGCCATGTCGCTGGCAAGCAGCATCTCAGCACCACCGCCTACCACCTTACCATTGGCTGCAATGATGATCGGTTTTGCCCATAGGCGACGCGTCATTCCGCCTGTTCCCCATGTCTCCTTTCCAAGAGGAGGATGCAGCGTATGCTCGTTATACTCTTTAAGATCAGCACCCGCACTAAAGACCTTCCCCGTATTGGTCATGATCGCTACTGCGAGCCCATCGTTCGCATCGAAATATGCGAGAGCGTCACACAATTCTTCCCACATGGCAGAATTGATCGCATTGCGAGCTTCGGGTCTATTAAGCGTTATAACATAAATCCCTTCGTGCTCTTCAGTAAGAAGATAGCGGAATTCTTGTTCTTCCATTTTGCCCCCTCAAATACATTTCAAACGTCATAGCTTTGCACTGGATCCATTTTTCCCTCTTGCGAAAAATGCTGTATCTCTTCGTGCTTTGAAACCCGATCGCTGCAAGCAGAGTTGCCTGCAGCGATCGACCGAGGAACAAATCCCTCATCCCCCTCATTGCGAATGATCGGACACAAAACAACCGAGCTAAGCAGAAAAAATGGGAAGGGATCTCTGCTTTAATGTGCCGCACGTAAGATCGCTCACCATACGCAAATCAATTCGCAACCTGCTTGAAGTGTATTGTTGTCCGTTCGGTTTTCCTATAGGCCGATGACCAAATCGCTCGATTCCTCGACAGGGCTGCCCGATTGTACAAGATTCGAAATGAGCTTCTTGACAAGTCTCCGCGTGAAATAGCAGGGCAACGCACACGAAACTTCGGTTTTACGCGCAATAAGACCGATCTGCTATCCATCCCATCAAACAGAGGATCAAACCCACATAGCCTCATGAAGTTCTGGGGCTGAATTGGCAATCGGCTCTCTCTGTCAATTTATCCCACGCCTTCTCTTTACAAATCCTCGAATACGTATCTGAACAGGCATTATATGAACTTTTCCATTTAATTCCGTATTAGCATAAGCCCCAAATCGTCAGCCTTAACACGAAAGGGGAACCAATGAACGATCTATTCAAAGACCTCGTCGTTCTTGACCTGTCCCGCTACCTTCTCGGCGCCTATACGAGTTTGTATTTTGCCGATCTTGGAGCGCGCGTCATCAAAGTCGAGGACACTAAAACAGGCGATTACTGCCGCCAAGAACAACCGCAGAAAAACGGCGAGAGCTACTACCATTACGCACTCAATCGCAACAAAGAGAGCGTCTCTTTCAATCTCAAAGATCCTGATGTGCGCGATGCATTCTGCGAGATCGTCAAGAAAGCCGATATTCTTATCGAAAACTTCCGGCCAGGTGTGACAGAGCGTCTCGGCATCGATTACCCAACTTTATCTGCCATCAATCCAGGCATCATCTATTGCTCGTTCTCTGCATATGGCCAAGAGGATCCACTCAGCCTCAAGCCGCTTCATGATATCCATATCGTTGCGGAAACAGGGTTTTACGATCTCAACGAAGGCAACGTAGCGCTTCTTCCTCCTGCAGATTTCGCAGCAACCATGGTCGGACTTCAAGGCATACTCACTGGGCTTTATCAAAGACAGCAGACTGGCAAAGGATCTCATGTTGATGCCGCGATGTACGATTCACTTGTGTGGTGGAACGCAATGCTCGATAGCCGTTGGTTCTTTTACGACAAAGACTTCCCCTCGACTAAGCGCGAATACCCAGCTATTGGGTATAACGTATATCACACCAAAGACAATCGCTTGCTTGCTTTCGGATTCTATGAGACCTCATTCTGGAATGATTTCTGTGCCGATCTTGAGCGAGAGGATCTTTTCAACATCCTGAAAGACACTCCGACTGAAAATGAAGCCGGCTACAAACAGGTGTGTGATCTTGTGGCAAGCAAGACCTATGACGAGTGGGTTGCCTGGCTTGCAGATAAAGATCACTGCATTACGCCTGTTCTCAATAAGACCGAAGCAATCGAGCTTGCCACGAAGCGCAATCCCCATGCATTGCGCTTCGTTACCTATCCGCGTTTAGGGACCGTCCTCCAGACGAACACGCCTCATATCATTGGCGATGTGCGATCTGATTTGAACGAAGCACGAGAACCCGAACAACTCGGACAGTCAAGCGTTAAAATCCTCATCGAACAAGGTGTCTCGATCGACAAGATCCAGGAGCTCCTTAACAAAGGTGCTATTCGATGCAATTAACTTACGCCAACAAGCGCTGCCTCTTACTGGCAGTGCTTGTTTCTTCATCTCATAACGAAAACTTCTGAGCGATCAAAGCATACAGATGCCTTCTCCGCTCGCAAGAAAAGCCCTTTCGAAAGGCGCGTTAGCGGCGTTTCTTTTTCCCTGAGGACCTTCGGGTCTTCTTTTGATTGCGATCCATCACGGTAAGAAGGAACCATGTACCATACCCCACAACACCGATCGTGATAAGCAGCGTCATATCCCAACCCTGCAATATACCCACAAAGAGAACGATCAATACAAGCGGATTCAAGAGCGATGCAACAAAGGCCATATCAACTAGCTTCGGCGGTGCGACGGCGCCTTTTTTCTTCTTCTTATTCTGCTCGGCATACTCCAGCTGTCGATTACGGCGCACGACGATATTGAGAACACCCCATACCGCATAGCCAACAACACCTACTACAATAAGCGGAACCACGTCGAAATGCAGCAACAGCCCACCTAGCAGCACGATGAAGATTGCAGGATTCAATATCGCGGCAAGCGATTCAAGATCGACCTTCTTTTCCATTGTTCCCCTTCCCTTAAACGATCACATGCCCCATCGTTCGTGCATGTATCTAAAAATCGGGGAGAGATCGCTCTCTCCCCGAGTAAGACCCATCATCTTTCTCAGTATTTCCTATACAGTTGCTGCTTCAGCACTGTGCGCCAATTCTTCGTCAGACTTATACCAAGTACGTCTACGTGCTCGATCGCCTGCAATCCAGGTATATATGAGCAAGCTGAAGGTGATCGTCAGTACGATCAATCCGCCAATGAAGAAGCCATGCCAACCGAACACCTCGGAAACAACTGCCCAACCTGTTGCACCTGCGGCTCCGATCAAGTTGAATACTGCGATCATCCAAGAATATATTCGGTCGAAATCTTTACCGCCAAATACCTCACGCACAAGATAGGGCAACATCGCCGTCGAGCAAGCGTAAGCAAGGCCATAGAAGAGACCACCGGTGAACATAGGCCAGATACCCGCTTCGCCGAAGAGCTGTGGAAGCCACCACATCATGAGCAAGCCAATACAGCCACCCGCATAACCGATAAGCTGAGCTGCGATGACCGAGTGAGATTCGATGAAACCAATCAGAACCTTGCCGCCACCCTGGCCTGCGGAGGCGAATGCCTCAAGCGTGCCCGAAAGCAAGAGCAAGCCGACCAATGCCTGACCGCCCCATCCGTCGTGGCCCAAGAACTGCACATACGTTGCAAAAAGCTGCGACATCGTGGTAATGGTATTGAGCAGGCCAGCACCCAGAAGAAGCGTCCAGAAGAACGGAAAGCGCAATACCGCTTTGGCCTCATAACCAGGCTCATCGGGCACCTCAAGATTCTCTTCTTTTTCGGCTTCTTCAGCAGAAAGCGGCATGCCATAAGGCAGCAATCCGCATTCCTGTGGAGTCCTTCGCACGAACAGCAAGATTCCCGGAATCGTACCGATCAAGATGCAAATTCCGAAGACCATGTAGAGCGTATGCCAGCCTGACAGGTCTGGACAGAGCACAAACTGGCCAATAAGATTCCAAACCACGCCACCAACGCCAGTCATTGCAAATACGATACCGGTAACAGTGCCATAGTTCGTATGGAACCAACGACTCAAGATGCCTGCCGTCATGGTAAATTCAACGCATACAAGGCCTAGACCGATAATGAAACCTGCTACCCAGTAACACCAAATCTCTGGATAGAACGCAAAGCCTAGGTATGGAACCACTACCATCAAAGCGGCAATGAAACAAACGCTCTTTGCGTTGAATTTATCGAACAGCCATCCAGCAGGCGCAGCGCCAATCGCTTGCCCGAGATACACAAAGGTGACATACAAAGCGACCTGTGATGTTTGAACGCCAAAGTGTTGCGACACGGGACGATAACACAAACCTGCGGCCGTAAATACAATACCTACCGCAGTGAGCATGGCAAGCATCATAGTGATCACTACTGCTATATGACGCCATGTTAAGCCCTGTCGCGCAATTTTCTCTGCAGCCATTTCCTCCTCCTTCTCTTTCTCAATCACATAACCGATGGGTCAGTAAATAGAGAGATCCCCCAGTAGCATCTCAGCCCTATCCACTACGAAGAACTCTAACGAAAAAGAAGGAGATTTCGCCCCTAAATACTACTGTTTTCCCAGTTCAAATACACATTCTTGAAAATGTCCAGTAACAGCTAGATGTTTTTTTACAGATAGTCTTTCTTGTAAAGGAGATCTTCTGCCATGCTTCTCAAAAAAGGGCTCTATTCGCATCTCACGCTAAGAAGATCTTCTGCGCAAAAGGCGGGAGCGCAACCTTGTTCGCAACTACCACCATATCGACCGACATAGTCGCACCCGAACATATCCACTCGGCAGTCATGCGTGTTGCACCATGGCAGTACACCATGAGCGAATAGCTCTCAAGCTCATTGAGATTCTTCCCTACCAAGCGAGCAAGATTGCTTTGGTAGTAGTCGTAAACTATCTTGGCTTCAGTATTGAATAGCCCCTCAATATCTTTCACGCTTAAGATGCGCGCATAGAACTCTCGGTTTCTTTTCATGGTCTCGAGCTTTGCGCGAACAGCCTGCTCCCACGTTAGGTCAATACCGATCCTACGGGTAGTAGATATGAGA
The DNA here is from genome assembly GCA_902470405.1 of uncultured Eggerthella sp. Lineage (GTDB taxonomy): Bacteria > Actinomycetota > Coriobacteriia > Coriobacteriales > Eggerthellaceae > Anaerotardibacter. The sequence continues at coordinate 3,618 of CABRGJ010000019.1, read as the reverse complement.
AGCTGCTGATAGATCCAGTTCACTAGATCGTATTTATCGAGGAAATGGTTATAGAACGTTTGGCGAGAGATCTGGGCCTTGTCGGCAATATCAGTGACGGCGATTCTCTCAAAAGATGAGGTTTCAAGAACCTCTTTGAATGCGAGTGCTATTTTGCGTTTCGTACGCTCCCCCGCACTCATCTTGGTTTGCTTGGGGCGAAGGGTCAACTCACTATCAAAGAAGAGAGACCCCCCCCCTGCTCATTTCTGCATGTTTGCTGTCCTGCATCAGATACCCTCCCTATTTCCGTGCATTACAAACCCTCTTGTTAACCCACAGTAAAAAGTAGCGCATTCGTAGCTGTATTTCTAATTCTATTTATCGTATCAGTCGCTTTTTCCTAAAAAATATAATGGCCTGTTGACCCCGTACCAGGTGCAGGGTTTACACTTCCGTCTAAGGATGTGATGAAATGGCTGGATATCACAGAAAAAAGAGTATTGTCGAATCGTGCGTCGGGGAGAAAAGCGTGATCATCGCCGCTGAAAACGTAAAGGTTCCCTCGGGGGATGTGCGGCTCACTGTAGGCGAAGTCGAGAAACTAACGGGCGTTCCCATCACGAAGCTACGTCATTACGACAAGATCGGACTGCTGTGCCCTACGCGTACAGGCGAGAATATCGCGAACAACCGCAAGCTCTATGATGCGGATGATCTAGGAAGGCTCCAGGCGATCCTGACGCTTGCCGAATACGATTTCACTCTCGAGGAAATCGGGCAGATCCTTGATGATGAGGATCTCGAGCTACATGAGGCGATCGATCGCAAGCTGCTGGACCTGAGAAGGCGTGCAAATCGTCTTCGACACCTGATCCTCTTTGTAAAGTTCATCGGTCTTACCGATGCACGTGATGCCGACCTGATCGAGGGCCTTGCCTGTGGACCCGCCGCCCTCGATGAACTCGCGGATCTCTCACGTGATACGGAGCATTACAAGGCAGCGATCGCACGTCTTGAGACGCTCGATGATGAAGCCTGCGTGCGGGCATTCGAGGAGCTTGACGACATCATATTCAGTCTCTTCACGGTCGATGAAACAAGCGGTCTTGCAGGCGCAAGACCAACACTCACAGCGTTTCTTGACTGGTGGGGCGATCTTGTCGTGCCTCTGGAAGATGTAGGTTATCTAGGATTCTGGGCGATATTTGAAGATCATGGGTTAGTCGCCGAATGCATCGAGACAGGCGGAAACGCAGGCGATGCAGGCATGATCCAAATGCTCGTCTTCTTCAACTGGCTGACAAAGCTAATGAAGCATGCGAACGCCTCTATAGTCGAGATCGCGCGTCTCGCAGATGCTGATGTGATCGCCGCCCTCGAAGAGGTTCAGGAACTGATCGATGAATTTGCGTGTGCGGCAGTCGGGCGATCGCTCACGGATGCGAGCGATCTTGAGGATCTGGCAGACCTTGCGTTTTGCGTGTCTATATGGATGATCGGCACCTTGGCCGACGAGGAACTATGCAGCTACCTTGGTCTTAGCGATTTAGCTTTCACACTCGAGGATGTTGACAAGATCACGCGCCTGTTCGATGTGCTAGGGAGCAAGGATTAGAAGGTCAGGAGGTCGCGCACTTCGGTACCAAGCGCGTCCGCGATGCGAGCAAGGTCGTCGATGCCAACACCCACACGACCCGTCTCGATGCGCCAGATGTGCGACTTGCTCGAGCCAATCATCATGGCAAGACGTTCTTGGGATAACCCCTGGTCTTCCCTGCGTTTCTTGATCGCATCACCGAGCGCGCATCTTTTCTGGCTGATATCCATGCCTACAGGATATGTGTTAGACTATCCGTCATGGCTTCATATTTGAAGCCATAAATAAGACTGCAAATAAAGTTCGTTTAACCAGCAAAAGGAACGCTATGGACACCGTAAAGAAAGTGCCATCAACAATTGGTCTGATCATTTTTTCGCTAATGATTCTCTTTGCTCTTACCGGCTGCGATTCAGAGGAAACAAAAGCTGCAAAAGAAGGTTTCAAAAACGAAGTTGCTCGCATACAAGCTAACTACGATGCACTTGAGGCCGAGATCGCTACTGCTCAAGAACTTGTTACAACCGAAGAAGTTCCTCTTGATAAAACTTTAAAACCAGCCCTTGAAGACACAATTTCTGATGCAAAGACCATTGAATTCGAGAATCCTTCCATGCCCTCAAACCCAGAGGAAATCAACGCTGCAACCGAAGAGTTAAGAAGCATCAATTACGATGACAAGGTCCAAGCCCTCAAAGACGCCGAGACTGCTCTAAGCAATAGTATCGAACAGCGGAAGCTTGTAACTGCTCCTTCAGAAGCGTTCGTTATCGAGCGACTTCGTGGCATTGATGGCGTTGGAGAGATTTCTGCATTGACTGAAGAAACTGATGGCAATGGAATCCTTGGCAAAACAGGTGCTTACTATGCCAAGATAGATTTTGCAAGCCCATGGGTAACCAATCCGTTCTATTCAGGCAAATCAGTTGCAGAAAATAGCACCTCTGGCGGCGGATCGGTAGAAGTATTTGAAACAGAAGAACTCGCTGAAAAACGAAATGATTATTTAGCCAACTTCGATGGAGGATGGCTTAGCTCTGGCTCACATAAGGTCGTAGGAACACTGGTTGTTCGTACATCTGACGAATTGACAGCCAGCCAGCAGAAGAAGCTTGAAGCCGACATCATCGCTTCACTAACGAAGTTGCAATAATCTCGCAAGCCTAAAGCAATAGGGCTCAAACACCGCTCGAAAGGATTGATTCCTAATGACAGATAACGATCTCGAAAAACCTAATAATTTTCCCGAAGAACCCGACGGTGTTCTCGATCTAAAAGAGCTTAGTGAAATCGACCAGCTGGCAAAACGATATCAAGAGATGACCTCCCCGGGCTTCTTCGAAAAAGCTGGAGGTGCATTTTCTAATATGTTGCCCGACAAGGCGAAAGAAACGCTGGCAGAAGTTGGCAGCAATATCAGCGGCCAGCAATTCTATCGCAAAGCAATGGATGTAATAGCAAATGGTTTTGGGGAGCTGGAAAAACAGGCAGCCAAATACACCATTAGCGAAAAGACCGTAATTGAGGAAGCAAATAAACAGGCAGGATCGACTCAAATACGATCGCTGGAAGAAGTCTGTTTTCTTCGAAGCTATCAGGCGGCCAAAATCGCTGACACGCAAAAGCTTCCAAACCTTGGTTTAGCGCTTGCTGAAGGCGGTGGTACTGGCTTCTTCGGGTTTGCCGGCATAGTCCCCAACATTGTCACAAGCACGTTTTGCTATTACCGTGCTGTCCAGTCGATAGCCATGTCATATGGATACAATACGAAATCTGATCCTGATGAATTAATGATCGCTGGTGAGGTATTCACCACGGCCATGGCCCCAAAAGCCAATGATCAGGGTGAGGTGGCTAATATCATCGGAAAAATCATGATGATCACTGAAGCCGAAGCGATAAAGCAAACTGTCAAAAAGGGTTGGACCGAAATGGCTTCTCGAGGCGGAACGACCCTATTGCTCACACAGATGCGAGCTCTTGCGCATAAGGCAGCAAAAAAGGCATTAGAAAAAGCCGGAAAAGAAGGCCTCGAAAAC
>CABRGJ010000018.1 GCA_902470405.1 uncultured Eggerthella sp. | reverse complement strand
TTCTATGCAGCCAATCCATTCGAGATCCTGAATTTCTCGAATGGAGGGATGAGCTTTCATGGCGGCTTGATCGGTGCGCTTCTTGCAGGCATCATTGCAGCGCGCCTGATCAAAATGCCCTATCTCTCTTTGGTGGATGTGGCTATCATCGGCGTTCCGATCGGCTTGTTCTTTGGTCGCTGCGCGAATTTTGTGAATGGTGAACTTTGGGGTGCCCCTACCGATCTTCCTTGGGGTGTGGTATTTGGGGGCTCAGCAGGAATCGTGCCGCGTCACCCCAGTCAGCTCTATGAAGCGCTGCTCGAAGGATTGGTCCTGTTCGTCATCCTTTACGCGATGTCATTCAAGAAACCGCCGTTTTCACGTGGAAGCTATATAGGAACCTTCTTGCTGGGATATGGTATCTTTCGATTTCTGGTGGAGTTCATCCGTCAGCCCGATGTTCAGATCGGCTACCTATTTGGAGATTGGTTTACGATGGGGCAACTTCTTTCACTGCCGCTCATTGTAATCGGTATTATTCTGCTTATATATGCTTGTGTGAAAAAGAGACCGCAAGTCGGTCCTCATATAAACGAGGCAGAGGAGGAATCTCATGAAACTACAGTTCTTTAAGTGTGAACATTGTGGCAATATTGCCGTCAAGCTCTTTGATGAAGGCCCGGCATTATTCTGCTGCGGTCAGCAGATGACCGAACTCGTCCCTGATAGCGTCGATGCTTCTTTAGAGAAGCATGTTCCTGTTGTCGAAATCGCTGATGATATCAAGGTCAAGATCGGCGCAGAAGAGCATCCGATGATCGATACCCACTGGATCACGATGATCGTTCTTGAGACGAATCGCGGTTTCCAGTATGTGAAGCTCGATCCGGGCGACAAGCCGGAGGCGCAGTTCACGCTTGCTCCAGGCGAGAATCCGCTCAAGGTATACGATTACTGCAATATCCATGGCCTGTGGGTCAAGGAGCTTTAGCGTCGAAGCATCGTTGCGTTCATGTCGAAGGGATCGGTCGTTTGATCGATCCCTTTCGTTTTAAAACGCGTATGATATCTATATGAGCGAGCGAAAGAACAAGAAGGTCGCTAAACGAGCGGTATCACCCGCGGTATTTCCGCAGGCTACCTCTTGTTTTACCGTGGCCATCGTCGGTGGCGGTGCATCTGGCATCGCTGCTGCCTGTGCGATCGCAGCATACGTGCGAACAAGCGATCTTCAGCTGCGCGTGGTAATGATCGAGCAGGGGCGCAAGATCGGCTCTTCGATCCTGCGAAGCGGTAATGGTCGTTGCAATTTCTCTCACGCAAATATCGACTCTAGTGCCTTCAATCAGCCTTCGTTCGTCGATGAGGTTTTTAAATCGCTCGAGGACGCGTATGCTTCGAGCAGTTATGCTTCGTCCGATCGCACTGAACAGGCATCCGCTTTTGTGCTTCATGCTCCTGCGGTGCGGAGCAATGCGGTCTTACGGTGGTTCTCCGAGCTTGGGCTCGTATGGCGGGAGGCAGCTCATACGGATGGTCTTCTCTATCCTTTTTCGAATAAAGCGACATCGGTTCTCGAGGTCTTACGAGCAGAACTTGATCGCTTCAGTGTCGAGCGTGCTGTTGGCATCGAGGTAACGCGGATCAGGAAGGAGAACGATCGCTTCTCTCTTCAGTTGCAAGATGCGCTCGATAGCGCGCGATCAGCTAGTTTCGCTGCCGACGCGGTCGTATTTGCAGCAGGCGGGCAAACAGCTGGTCCGTTATGCGCATCAGGTCTTATCGAGGATGCAGCATTCACTCCGCTCTGTTCCGTTCTTGGTCCGCTGCGAACAGACACGCATTTTCTCAAGGGACTCGATGGCATTCGCGTTCGTGCGCGTTTGAGCTGCCCGAACAGTTCTTTTTCTGAAGAAGGTGAAGTGCTTTTTCGCACGTATGGCATCTCGGGCATCGTTGTTTTCAATGCTTCGCGTTTCGTGGAGCCAGGAGATGTGGTCGTGCTCGATCTTGCACCTGATCTTTCGATCGCGAGCCTGAATGAACTGCTTCTTGATCGTGCGCAGTCTTATGAATCAAGAATAGGACAGGCGTTGACATACGAGGGGCTTTTGCGCGGATTCTTCTTGCCCGAGCTAGCTGCGGCACTCCTTCATCGTAGCGACCTCAGCGCACGCGATCTTTGCATCGCACCCGAGCGAAGAGTCCAAGAACAGGGGATCGCGCATATCGCTTCATGCATCAAGTGCTTCGAGCTCGCTGTTGTGGGCAGGGGCGACGAAAAACAAAGTCAGGTACATCGAGGTGGTCTTCGTGTCAGCGAGATCGATTCGAAGACGATGGAGGTTGCGCGCATTCCGGGCCTCTATGTAACGGGTGAGGCGCTTGATGTTGATGGCCCCTGTGGGGGATTCAACCTTCACTGGGCATGGGCGAGTGGTCTTCTGGCTGGTTTGTCGATCGCCCATCGCGCTCTAGATCGCTTGAATGAGGACGCCGAATCAGGGGAGTGCGAAGAGCAATGATCGATGTTTCGGGACTCAAGCTCTCGCTCGACGCGGGGCTTCTAAAAAACCACGATCTTGCGTGCCGCGAGATCGCGAAGCAGATCGGAATCGTGCCAGAGGCGCTTCTTGACGCACGGCTTTTGAAGCGCAGCGTCGATGCACGTAAGAAGTCAAACGTGCATTTCATCGCAACCTATCGTCTTGATATGCCTTCGAATGTCGAGCAGCAGCTCTTGGATCGTGCGGAGCGCAAAGATCCAAAGCTGAAAGGCCTGCAGATCAGCCTTTCGCGTCCTTATGAGGAGCTTTCGATCCCTTGCCTAACAGCGCCCGATCATCCTCCCGTGGTAGTAGGAGCGGGTCCAGCAGGCTTGTTCGCTGCTTGGTATCTTGCCCGTTGCGGTCTCAAGCCGATCCTGATCGAGCAAGGCGCTCCTGTTGAAGAGCGCATAAAGGATGTTTCGGTGTTCTTTGAAACAGGAAAGCTCGACCCGTGGTCGAATATACAGTTCGGTGAAGGCGGTGCGGGTACCTTCTCTGACGGAAAGCTCACTACGAACACGAAGAATATGCTCACATCGCATGTGCTTCACTGGTTCGTGGAGGCGGGCGCCCCTGAAAGCATCTTATGGCAAGCTCACCCCCATATGGGAAGTGATAATCTTGCGCATATCGTCGCTGCCATTCGTAAGAACATCATCGCCTTGGAAGGCGAAGTGCATTTCCATACGCAGCTCGTGGATATGACCTTCGAAGACCGCGAACTACGTTTGATCGTGCTCAAGAACACCAAAACGAGAGAGATAATGAAGCTTTCTTGCAATGTGCTGATCCTTGCCTCTGGCCATTCAGCTCGCCACACCTTTGAGCTCGTACGGGATAAGGGCCTTGCGATGGAGCAGAAGCCGTTTTCGATGGGCGTGCGCATCGAGCACCCCCAGGCATTCATCAATGAGGCCCAGTGGGGTGGTGCGGCCCATCACCATGCACTCGGAGCTGCCGAATACAAACTTGCGATCCACCTGCCGAGCGGAAGAAATGTCTATAGCTTTTGCATGTGTCCTGGTGGTGAAGTGGTTGCTGCAGCGAGCGAAGAAGGTGGCATTGTCACGAATGGTATGAGCGATCATGCGCGTGCCGGCAAGAATGCTAATGCGGCACTTCTGGTGAACGTAGATCCAGCTGATTTCGGAAGCGATGAAGTGTTAGCCGGTATGGCTTTGCAGCGGGAAGTCGAGCGCCGTGCGTATCGCGTATCACAGGAGCGCGGTGGAAAGCCCTATCAGGCGCCTGCTCAATCGGTCGGTTCATTCCTTGCGCAAGCATCGAGTAGCGACCATGAAGATCGCACATTCGAAAATGTTAAGAACAAGGATATTGAGAACAAGGCGCCTCTATTCTGCGTTCCTACGTATGAGCGCGGTGTGGTCGCAGCTTCTCTCGACGAAGTGCTCCCTATCTTCGTATCGGATGCACTGCGTGAAGCATTGCCTCTTATGGGTAAGAAGATTCGCGGATTCGACGATCCGCGCGCGATCATGACCGCTCCCGAAACACGCTCATCTTCTCCGGTGAGAATCTGTCGCAGCGAAGAGCTGCAAGCGTACTTCGATGTAGCTGATCAGGAGATTGGAGAGATCCATGCGAGCGGACTGTATCCTTGCGGTGAAGGGCCTGGATTCGCAGGGGGCATCATGTCGGCTGCGGTCGATGGGCTCAAAGTAGCGCAGCGGGTAGCGGATCGCTATGAGAAGAGGCAGCGTAGGTATGCAGATGATGACAGCGATACGACCGTGTTTGACGAGGTCGTTCGTGCTTTGAAGACGGGACGGCCAGCTGTCTTTCCGACAGACACGGTCTACGGCCTGGGTGTTGCGGTGGATTCAGCCGCATCACCAGAGATGTTGTTTCGATTGAAGCAACGAAGCGACGATAAGCCCATCGCATGGTTGATCGGGAGTGTGGATGATCTTGAGATCTATGGGAAGAACGTGCCCGCATGGGCGAAAGATATCGCACAAGACTTCTGGCCAGGCGCGCTCACATTGGTAGTGGAAGCATCGGATGCGGTGCCAAAGGCGTACCAGAGCGCGGAAGGAACGATCGCGCTGCGTGTGCCTGATCACGACGTGATGCGTGAACTCATCGGGAGGGTTGGCCCGCTCGCGACCACTTCCGCGAACCTCTCGGGTGAGCCGGCACCAACGCATTTTGAAGATGTGCCCGAGGCATTCACCACTGCGCTTTGCGCGCTATCGGGCAAGACACGGGAGGGTCGAGCTTCATGTGTGGTCGATTGCACGCATGATAGACCGCACGTTATCCGTACGGGGTCGCTCGATGTGAAAGAGCTTTTTGCATGCGCGGGATTCGCATGCGATCGAATGTAACGATTAGACAGCTGCGCCTGGCTGGCTGCAGTGAGACAAGGAGCAAGTCATGAAAACTTCGATCCTGGTGGAGCGTATAGAGCATTTCGTGCCTTCAAGCGACGGAGCCTCGCAGCTTCGCGTGTCGCTTTGGATCCCTTATGTGCCCGAGGCGGAACTGAAGGGCGTTGTACAGATTGTGCATGGCATGGAGGAGCACATCGATCGCTACGATGAATTCGCGCATTTCCTCGCACAGAATGGTTTCGTTGTAGGTGCTCATGACCATGTGGGCCACGGTAAGAGCGTTGTGGATGCACGCGACTTGGGTCATATCACGCTCGACCATGGTCCTGATGTGCTGGTCGAGGACGTCGGTCGTGTGCGCAGGGCGCTCTTCGAGCGCTTCAGCGGACTGCCTTATTTCATCTTTGGGCATTCGATGGGCAGTTTTGTGACGCGCGTGTACCTGAGCCGTCATGCCGAGGGCGTGAAAGGTGCGATCATCTGCGGTACGGGTAATCAACCCTATGCGCTCGCACGCAGTGGAAACATGCTCGCCCGTGCTGTTGGCGCAGTTCGTGGAGGACATCACAAGTCGAAATTGCTCGATAGCATGGGTGCGGGTGGTTTTAGCAAAACGATCGAGAATGCGCGTACCCCGCTCGATTGGATATCGGTCGATCCGGCGGTGGTGGATGCCTATATCGACGACCCCTTGTGTGGCGTCATGTTCACGGTTGGAGGATATGCTGCTCTAACAGGCGTGGTATCGCAAGCGGTCAGCCCTAGGGTTGCAGCGCGTGTCCCTAAAGACCTTTCGATGCTCTTCATCGCAGGTGCGGAGGATCCAGTTGGGGAGAATGGCGAAGCAGTGGTGCGTGCGGTCGAACTCTACCGCAAGGCAGGGATAAAAGATGTTTCGCTCATCCTTTATCCTGGTATGCGCCACGAGATCCTCAATGAGCCGGGCAAGCAAAAGGTCATGGATGACGTGCTTGTTTGGGTCGAGGAGCACTTGAAGGAAGCGAGCTAGTTAATAGGGTCGGCCTATAGGGCGTCAGACAGAGAAGGCGAAAGGAAAGGGATCGGATGAGCAATGCAAGAGAATCATTTGTGATCGCGCTCGATCAAGGCACTACCTCTTCACGTGCAGTGCTCGTCGATCGAGCAGGAATCGTGCGTGCCGTGACGCAAAGTCCTTTCCCTCAGATATTCCCGCAGCCAGGTTGGGTCGAGCATGATCCGAAGGATATCCTTTCAAGTCAGCTCAAGGTACTTACTGAGCTATTGGTCGCTGAAGGACTCGTTCCTGAAGATATCGACAGCATCGGTATCACCAATCAGCGTGAAACAACTATTGTTTGGGATCGCAATACGGGCGAGCCTGTCTATAACGCGATCGTGTGGCAGTGTCGTCGAACCGCGCCTGCTATCGAAGCACTTCAGCAGGACGAGCAGATTGTTGAGGAGATAAAGGCACGTACGGGCCTTATTCCCGATGCCTATTTCTCAGCGAGCAAGATCGCGTGGATCCTCGATCATGTCGAGGGTGCGCGCGAGCGGGCTGGGGCAGGTGATTTGCTATTCGGCACGGTAGATTCATGGCTGATCTGGAATTTGACGCAAGGACGCGTTCATGCGACCGACCTTACGAATGCGAGTCGCACGATGCTGTTCAACATCACTACAGGACAGTGGGACCCATGGCTGTGTGAGCTTTTCGATATTCCGCTCTCGATGTTGCCCGAGGTGCGTCCTTCGTCAGGCAGCTTCGGCCGCACAAGCAGCGATATCCTGCCTGGTGGCATTCCGCTCATGGGTGTCGCAGGCGATCAGCAGGCAGCACTGTTCGGCCAATGCTGTTTTTCGCCAGGAGAAGCGAAATCGACTTTCGGTACAGGCTGTTTCATGCTCATGAATATTGGATCGGCGCCCGTACTTTCGCATCACGGGCTGCTCACAACGATCGCCGCTACCGCTCCTAGTGCCGATCAGATGGAATATGCGCTTGAAGGAAGCGTTTTCATGGGAGGGGCGCTCATCCAGTGGTTGCAAGAAGGCCTTGAGATGATCGATGATCCTACTTCCACATCGACGCTCGCGCTTTCCGTTGAGGATTCTAACGGTGTTTACGTCGTGCCAGCGTTCACGGGACTTGGCGCACCGTATTGGGACTCGAATGCGCGTGGAGCGATCTACGGGTTGACGCGTGGGGTCGAAAAGGCGCATCTGGTTCGTGCGTGCTTGGAGGCGCAGGCCTATCAAGTCTATGACGTGCTGCGTGCGATGGAGCTCGACACCGACATCGCGCTCGAGGCGCTCCGGGTCGATGGTGGGGTGAGCCAGAATGATTTTCTCATGCAGTTCTGCTCCGACATTCTCGATACGCCGCTCATTCGGCCAGAGATCGTCGAGAGCACTGCGCTCGGTGCTGCATTTTTGGCAGGACTTGCAAGCGGTTATTGGCGCGATCAAGATGAATTGCGTGCGGTGAAACAGAATGCAACAGTGTTCGTTCCGTCCATCGATTCACGCCAGCGAGATGATCTGCTCGCAGGCTGGAATGATTGCGTTTGTCGAACGAAGTCATCTGCGCCTTACGTATAATGAGGAAGCGATAAGGATCGGACTTCGCGTGCATGCTCGTTTATAAGTTCGATTCGATAAGACGCATCGTGATCGATGCAACGGAAAGAGGGGGATCATGGTCATTTCGATCGGCTCGGATCATGCAGGATTCGAACAGAAGGGTCAGTTGGCGGACTTCCTTATCTCATGCGGACATGAGGTGATCGATCGTGGTCCAGCAACGGATGATCGTGTAGATTACCCCGATTATGCGCTTTTAGTCGCACATGATGTCGTGCAAGGCGTTGCAGAATACGGTGTGCTCGTGTGCGGTACGGGGATAGGTATGGCAATGGCTGCCGACAAGGTTCCTGGGATTCGCGCGGCGAACATCGTCAGTCCCGAGTTCGCTCAGCTCTCTCGTGAGCACAACGATGCGAATGTCATCACGCTCTCAGGACGCTTTGTGAGCCTTGAGACCAACAAAGAGATCCTGCGCACGTTCCTTTCCACCGAATTCGGAGGCGGACGTCACGCTCAGCGTGTGGAGAAGATCATGGCGATCGATGAAAGCGTCGACTAATTTTGGCATGCATTATGAAGGGAGCTTGGGAGATCATATGAAACGATTCACTTCTTCGAATGGAGAATTGCAAAGCAAGAGCTCGGTGAAACAAGTCGCGATAGCTTTCGCCACCCTTGCGCTCTTTGCATGCATGGCGCTCTGTCTTTCAGGATGCAAGCCTCCTGCAGGCCAGCTTGCGGCGAATGCTGCTATTGCCGAGATGGCCGCCATTGAAAAGCATGATCCTGAATCGCTCACCTATCTGCCTCAGGTTTCAGGAGCAGAGCAGCTTGAGCAGATCGGTGTCTCGCAAGCAGAATTCTATGGTTGGTGGCTTGATGGATTCACCTATAGTTTGGGCGATCTGGAGATGAATATCGATGAAGACGCCGCAGACATCAACGCTAAGATCACCTGCCGTCAGCTCGAGCCGATCATCAAGCAGTGGTCGAACGATTATGTGGAATGGCTCGCTGCGAACGAGCAGGCCATCAAAGCGGGGCAGAGCGAGGATCCTTGCGAATACGGCAGGCTCCTTTTGCAAAGTCTTTTCGAGAATACTGAACCGGTGCTAACCGAATGTGTTGTACAAGTGCAGAAGATCGACGACGAATGGAGCGTGGTTGGTAACGCGGATAATGGCGTTTACCGTGATGCGTTACTCGGTTCGACCGATAATCTTTCAGGCTATTACGAATTGCCTTTCAATGAACTTGCAAGCCTTGGCGTGAAGTTGCCTGTTGAGTGCACGGCTCCCGCACAAGAAGGACAAGATACTTCCGAAGAATAAGGGTACTGGCCCATGAATGCCGAACATGATGCTTCGGCGATGAAAGGAGAAGGGCATGGCATATCCCATCCTTGCCGAACAAGATCAAGAGATCGCGAATGCGATCGGTCAGGAGCTTCAGCGTGAGCGCTCATGCGTCGAGCTGATCGCATCAGAGAACTTCACGTCACCTGCTGTCATGGAAGCAGTAGGCAGCGTGCTCACCAATAAATATGCAGAAGGCTATCCTGGCAAACGTTATTATGGC
>CABRGJ010000017.1 GCA_902470405.1 uncultured Eggerthella sp. | reverse complement strand
AAAGTCAGACGCAGAAGCATTCGCAGAATTCAGCACTCGTGCAGCCGCACTACGCGATCAAGGAGCATATGCCATCGCTGCGATGCTCTATGAAGAGGCTGCTGCTATCGCGCCGAATGCGAACGCGTCTCGTGAAGCTCAATTCGACGGGCTTTCCTGCTACGTGAAAGCTAACGATGTCAAGAAGGCGAAAGAGATCGCTGCGAAGCTTCGTCAATCAAGCGTATTAACGCGCTTCGAGCGCATCAAGCTCGATGCTGTTGAGAGGATGGGCTAATGGCTGCCTCTCGCAAGACACGTGTTACCTCTCCCGCCTCGAGGCGTTCGCACCAATCGCAACGCGCCCCTATTCTTGTCATGGGTTGCTCACTGCTCATCGCATGCTGCATCGCATTCGGTGGCGCGAACTGGCTTGCTGCCCCCGCTCCTGTTGAGGCGGATCCTATCGAACAGGATCATGTGGTCGAACCAGGCTATTACCAGGAAACCATCGGAAGCTATGAGGCGATCTCGCAAAGCGAAGATGCTGATCGAGCAGAAAACCTTCGACTCGCCGCAGAAGCAGTGAACGGCTACGTCATCGAACCTGGTGCCACCTTCTCTTTCAACGAAGTAGTGGGCGAAACTTCTGCTGAGCGCGGATACAAATCTGCTGCGGTGCTCTACAGCAGCGGACTGAGCCAGGATGATGGTGGCGGCATCTGTCAGGTTTCGACCGCGATCTACATCGCTGCAGTGAAGGCAGATCTTGAAATCGTCGAGCGCCATCCCCATTCGGTGCCCTCCGATTATGCTCCTATCGGCCTCGATGCGACCATTGTCTACGGCCAACGAGATCTTCAGATAAAGAACAACACGGACTATCCTGTCACTATCTATGCAAAGGCTGTCGGACAAACGGTTACCGTGAATCTGCTCGGCAAGCCACGTACGGACGGCATCACTATCGATGCGACCTCCCGCGTGGTCGATCGCTATGAAGAGGTCGCAAAGGATGGCACCACCAAACAATACTACGTATCCGAAGCGTTCCGCGTCTACTATCGCGATGGTGTGCGTACCACGCGCGACCTACTATCGAGCGATATCTATCAGGTGCCTAAGGGGGCTACGGTAGCGCTCGCTGAAGGCAGCGTCGAGCCTAATAAATAAGACGCCATTCCCCTTATCAACGAAACGGTAAATAAGTAGGGATTAAAGTGTGAGTTTTTCTCATATCTCTGTTAGTTTCATATACAATGAGTCTATTATCAGAACGCAAGGCGATCATGAAAACGCCCTGCTGATTCAAGAAGCTATCTCAAGAAAGGGTCAGTATGGAGACCAACGAATCGATTCTTACGCGCAGCATCGTCGGCTTGGACGAACGAAAGGTTCTCGGCAAGATGAGCAGCCTTCGTGTCGATTATGATACGCAGGCAGTCAGCCACTACATCGTCCTGAATGCTTCGACGAACAACGCTATCGCACTTCCTTTCGAAAACGCGATCGCAACAGGCGATACCTTCATCACGGTTCAGTCCTACGGCTCTTTCGTCGATGCCAACTCTCCTGCCGCGAAGGAACTCGTTTCCGATAGCAACAAGCTCATCGGCGTTGAAGTTTATTCCCGTACTGGTAACACGCTCGGTACGGTAGCTGGCTTCGATTTCGATCCTGTCTTCGGTGCTATCAAGTCCATCTCGCTTGAAAATGGTCAGGAATTCCAGTCCGAAACATTCCTGTTCTTTGCTCCTGACTTCGTCTTCGTCGACGACGGCAGCCAGTCTGCAGAAGACCTGCGCCAGTCTGCTGACGACGCTCCTGCGAAGAAAGAGCCTGCTACAGCTCCCGCAGCAGCACCTGCAACCCCAGCCGCTGCTGCAACCGCAACTCCTGCTGAAGCTCCTGTTGCAAATGCTGACGGCCTTTCCAATGAAGATGCTCTGCTCGTCGACTTCCTTGTTGGCAAGGTTCTGAACGACGATGTCACCAATTCGGACGACACGTTCGCGCTGCCCAAGGGCACCGAGATCACACGCGAGATCGCACTCGATGCAAAGAAGCACGACGCGCTCTTGCTGCTCACGATGAGCGTCGACTAATTCGTTCGCAGACTTCGAACACGCACGAAGCGAGTTCACGCATTGACAAAAGCGGCGTGCCCCGAGCGCGTCGCTTTTTTATATCCCTTCACGAATCAAAGGATCGCCACCATGGATTACCAAACCCTTCAAGACGAGATCAAAGCTGCGATGAAAGCACGCGATAATCACCGTCGTGATATCTTGCGCCAAGTTCATACCGAGCTGAAGGCCATCGAAGTAGATGAAAGACGCGACATCGTGGAAGCCGATGTCGACGCTATGCTCAAACGCGTCATCAAACAGACCAAAGAAACACTCGACGGTTCGATCAAGGCAGGAAACGATCAAGAGCGCACCGATACGCTCACCGAACAAGTTGCGATCTTAGAAGAATATCTGCCACAACAGGTCGAAGGTGCAGAGCTTATGGCGCTCATTGACGAGGTGCTCGCAGAAACGGGAGCATCGCGACCAAAAAGGACATGGGCAAGGTCATGGGTGCGCTCACGCAACGCACAGGTGGTAATTTCGACAAGGCTGCTGCTGCAGCTGAGCTTGGTAAGCGCTTGAACTAAATCTCTTCATACCTATTCCGGACATGAAACATCTGATGAGAATATGAGATTCGGTGAATCATTCCAAAGGGGTCATCGCCGACGCGGCGCCGCGGCGGAAGATTCGATCGACGGTCCCCATCTTAAACATCAACTACAACGATCGGTTATTCTCGAAGAAGAATCGATCGGCGTTAGTGATGCTGGATCGGTATGCGACCATAATTGTCGTCAGTGTCCGCTACGGGTAACGACCTCTTGTGTCAAACGGCGCTAAAAGCCAGGAAACGACTCACTCTCACAAGCACGAACCAATTGTAGGTATTCCTCGGTCGTGAATTCGCGACTGCTCACTTTACTAACCGCATCAACGATCGCCTTGTCACTAGGAATCGTGCCGAGCTCCTCTAACGTGGTCGGCAGACCACCTGAGCGAAGAAGCGCCATGCACCGATCAAACGCGTGGTGGGCCGCATCTTCGATGGGTGCATCTGCAGACGCACCCATCACATTGATAGCGAAATCACGTACCTCATCAGGATGGTGGCGCGCCGCAAAGATCAGCCAGCGAGGAAACACCATCGCAAGATTCTGACGATATACGGTTCCCATAGAGAAACGCAGCAGACCTGCAGCAGAGAAGATGCTGTATGTCCATTTGTCTTCTGTCTCGAGGCCAAGCAAACCGCTCGTTTCAAGAAAACTCGCCCACAACATGGTAGTACGCGCGTCATAGTTCTTGGGGTCGGTCAACAGAACCTCATACGCCTCAAGTACGCTACGAAGCGATGCTGCTGTGAAACGACGTGAGATAGCATTTCGATCACCAAAATAGCGATAGCCCGTCTGCGCAAGCATCACCATCGTCGAATAGGTGGTATTACATGCATCGAGCGAAAACGTGAAGGGAGGGTAAAGCAGTGCATAATCAGCGTAGACTCCCTGTATGCCGCCCTTATATCCCATAATGTCACTTACGCCATTAGCCTCAGAGCCAGTAGAAGGATAGGTCGGAATGAGCACGAGCGTGAGCTTTTCATCGTTCGATTGCTCTCTCAATCCGAGCAAAAAATCGTCGTAAGCATCATGCACAGCGCAAAACGCAATTGCTTTCGCAGTATCCATTGCAGACGCGCCTCCCAATCCGACCACCACTTCTGCATCGCACGATCGAGCAAGCTCGACTCCTTCTGCGATACGTTCGTAGGTACACTGTGAGACCCCGTCGAAATCGATAAGAACTGCATTTTCAGCGTCCAAAATATGGGCAAGTGTATCAAACGTGCCGTTCTCTTTTGCAGAAGCAGACCCACTCACCAACAACACGCGTTTGCCATGCGAAACAGTAGCGAGCGTCTCAAGCGCAGCTTCGCCGCAAACCACCTTCACAGGATTATGAAAGCTAAAACTACTCACTTGCTCTCTCCTTCACTACGGTGCCTCCATATACTTCCAGATCGCCCATCAGTGCAAGAGCAGAATCAATGTGGTCGATCTCTCTTTGAGAGAGCACCACATCTGCTGCGCCAAGATTCTCTTCAAGTCGTGCCCGCTTACGCGTACCAGGAATCGGAACAATAAAGGGCTCTTTCGCGAGCATCCATGCAAGCGAGATCTGCGCCACGGTGGCATCATGCTCTTGAGCAAGATCCTCGAGCATCAAAAGAAGTTTCTCGTTCTTCTCTAGCGCTCGCTCAGAGAACTGCGGCATCTCGACACGATAATCCTCCCCATTCTGCTCGAATGCGTGGCGATCACGATACTTCCCCGACAAAAAGCCATTCGCGAGCGGACTGAATGCCATATAGCCAACCCCCAATTCAGCACACACTTTGAAGAGGGGTTCATACCAACGCGCCATCATGGAATAACGATTTTGGATCGTCGTGACAGGGCAAATGGCATGCGCACGACGAATCGTCTCCTCATCAACCTCGGAAAGGCCCCATCCTAAGATCTTTCCCTCTTTGATGAGCTCAGACATAACACCAGCAACCTCTTCAACTGCAACGCACGGGTCTTGCCGATGCTGCAGATAGATATCGATATGGTCGGTTCGCAGGCGCTTGAGCGATCCTTCGATCGACTTACGAATGGTCTCAGGTCGTGAATCAGCAAACACCGAATGGCTGATACGTCCGTCATTCCAATCGAACGACAATCCAAATTTCGTGGTAATGCGCACCTTATCACGATAAGGCGCGAGTGCCTCTCCTACTAGCTCCTCGTTCTCGTGCGGATCGCGCTGTGTCCCATAACATTCTGCAGTGTCAAAGAGCGTACATCCCAGATCGACCGCATGAGCTATCAACTCGCGCATTTCTTTCTTGTCAGCTGGCTTGCCATATGCATGGCTCATCCCCATACAACCAAGTCCGATGTCAGAAACTTCAAGAGCTCCAAGCTTTCTATACCTCATTCTTAACTCCATTTGTACCTACTAGAGCGCAACCGCGCCTTCGACCTAACCCTGTGCTGGCATGTCTTGTTTTATATCAATCCCCTGATCAAAACTCGGATATCCAGGTCGTAGCAACTACTCAACTAAAGCGTTTGAGCGAGCTTCCGAGCTTCGCGTGCATTGGTGGCCATCCCCATATACCTCGCCCCATAGAGGTTTGCGAATCGGCCCATTGTATAGTTGCCGCGCTCAAGCATCTCTTGTGTGGGTGCTGCTCCTTGGAACAAGAAATAGACCTTCTTGTTCGCAAAACCGCCTTCGGGCACCGGACCATAACAGCGATCAAGGAGATTGCGCAGCATACCGGAAAGATCGTGCCAATAAACAGGCGATCCAAAAACCAATACATCGGCGGCCTTCATCTTGGCTAACACCTCGTCGAACTGGTCGTCATCAAAGTGCTGGCCATAGTCATAGACCTTCATATCACCAAGCTGTACAACCTCGTAGCTATGACCATCGAGCAACATCGATGCGAGTTGCGCGGTATTACCCTCATGTTCTGCACTTCCATTGATGAATAATATGGACATCTTCGTCCCCTTCTTTCTTCTTCATGTTCTGCATAGCTCTTTCAACTGTGCTCCTGGTGTTGAAAAAGCTCAAACTAACTGCTTTTATAGATCAAGGCTTTCCACCCATTCGCGTACTTCCTCTTCACGAGGATGGCTCGCAAATCGCATGCCGTCTTCCCAATTGCCAGAATCTGCTGCATGGGCAAGATTAGTTACACTATTCCCAAGACCCGATGAAGTCGAGGTGCAGAATGGAATGATCGTCTTGCCCGTAAAGTCGTTGCCTTTAACAAAATCATCCACGGGCCATGCAGCTATAGCCCACCAGATGGGATAACCGATCAGTACGGTGTCATAGCGATCGAACTCATCAGGTGTCACCTGCACAAGAGAAACCGAGCGCTTTGATTCATCTTCGTGTTCGATATTCACACGACTATCATCAACCGTCCAATCAAGATCATCGACCGTGTAAGGGTCACGCGGTGTGATCTCGAATAGATCCGCATTCAATTCCTGTGCGATCTCTTCTGCCACCGCCCGCGTATTACCTGAAGCAGAATAAAATGCCACAAGTATCTTCGTTCCCTCTTCGACAGACTCCGACCCTGATGCTGTTTCGCTTGCTGTTTTGCTCTGCGCCGAACAACCTGTCAGCAATGCTGCTCCGCTCAACCCTGCAATAAGAGCAGCGCGCAAGAAGCTACGACGCGTAAGTGAATAGTCTAGAGGCGTGTTCACAACAGCCCTCCTAGTTCTTGCCCATGTCTGCAAGATATTGCACGGTCTTCGGGTCATAGTGACTGAAGAATTGGCTCTTTTCCTCATTGAGTGCATGGATCGCATCCATATCAGATGCATCGAGCGCAAAATCAAATACATCAAAATTCTGTTCCATGCGCTCAATATGGGTCGACTTTGGAATGACGACCACTCCCGACTGGATAAGGAAACGCAATGCGACCTGTGCAGATGATTTGCCGTGTTTAGCACCTATAGCTACAAGCACAGGATTTGAGAACAGATCGTTTCTTCCTTCAGCAAAAGGCGCCCACGCCTCGTGCACAACATGATATTCCTCCATCACCTTGTGGTCTTCTTCGCGCTGCATGAACACATGCGTTTCGATCTGATCGACCATAGGTGGAATCTTCGCGAAATTGCACAGGTCGACCAGACGATCCGGATAGAAGTTCGACACGCCGATTGCACGGAGCTTGCCTTCTTCATACGCGCGCTCCATCGCACGATACGTTCCGTAATAGTCACTAAGAGGTTGGTGGATCAACATCAAGTCGATATAATCAGTGCCAAGCTTTCTGAGCGATTCATCGATCGATGCAGCCGCCTTCTCTTCACCCGCATTCGAGATCCATATCTTTGAGGTGATGAACAGCTCCTCACGGGCAACATCGCTCTTCGCGATCGCGGCGCCTACCCCTTCTTCGTTGCCATATGCCTGTGCAGTGTCGATCAGGCGATAACCTACCGATAATGCATCGCTCACACAGCGTTCTGTCTCGTTGTTCGGGACCTGAAAGACACCATACCCAAGCATCGGCATCTTCACACCATTATTAAGCTCTACATATTCCATTTTCATTCACTCCTTTTCGAGCGTTCGTTTTTTGATTCCGACAGCTTATAGATTTTCGTTAAAGAACTCGACGAGCTTTGCCACCGCTTGATCGACATACTCAGGCTTCCAATACGTCTCGATATGCTGGGCACCCTCGATCTCGAAAAGCTCTTTTTTCGACGCGCCCGTTGCTTTTGCGAACACATCGACCGTCATATAGAACGTGTCGGCTTCCTTGCCCGCCATCATCAACAATGGGACAGAGATAAGGTGCGCTTGTGAAGCTGCATCGAATGCCGCGAGCTCAATCAGACTAGAAACGGTATAAGAGAAGCTCGATCCTGGATGCGCATGGGTCTTGCCATAATAGTAATAACCGTCACGGTAGAGAGGAAAAGGAAGCTTATCAGCTTCTTCAGGGGTAAGGGTTTCACACATATTCGGGGTGTAGAGAACTTCTCCGCCCTCAGCTTCCTGTTGACGCGCAGCCGCTGCTTGCTCTAGGCGTTCGACGGTGGAATCAGTTTGACTTGCGCGAAAGCCATCACGACGAACGATGCCAGAGTTGAAAAGAGAAAGCGTGGCAACAGCTTTGAAGCGCTTGTCCGTTTGCGCTGCCGCAGCAGTATAACCGCCACCACCACAGATACCAAGAACACCAAGGCGGCTTGGATCGACGCCGGGATATACCGAAAGGATGTCAGCAGCACGATGGATGTCCTCGATACGATTCGCAGGGATGTCGGTGTTGCGTGGTTTTCCTGAACTTTCACCCTGATATGAAGCATCAAAAGCAAGCGTGATATAGCCCGCAGCTGCAAGACGCTGCGCATAAAGACCCGCGACCTGTTCCTTCACGCCGCCATTAGGATGTGCGACCACGGCGGCTGGATAGCTTTTCGCTGCATCGTAATCTGCGGGAGTATACACATTAGCTGCTACAGTAATGTCACGCAGCGGATAGCTGATCGCATGAATATTGACCGCGCCTTCTCTGTTTTCGCTGAGCGCTCCTTCATATACCAGACCGAACGGATTTCCCTTGAAAGGCGTGAATTCTCTTGCGTTGAAAAGTCCTTTATTCATGATCGTCTCTTTTCTTCTTAAGGTTTCCTGCTTTATTTCTTAGTTTGGAACCGCTTCGAAGAGAAGTACAATGTTCATTGGTCAATTTAGTTTGCGCTAGACGCATAGTGAAAGGGAGAGCAATGGAGTTGGAGCAGTTAAGACAGCTTGATTCTATTGCGTCAAATGGGACACTCTCGCGTGCTGCAGAAGAACTTCATCTCTCGCAATCTGCTCTCTCGCGCTCGATCCAAAAACTCGAGAATGAACTAGGCGCTCAGCTTTTCGATCGCACGAAAAACCGTATGCGCTTAAACGATGCGGGGCAACTTGCACTTCGGCATGCACGCATCGTCCTTTCAGAAGCGGCGCGGCTCGAAGAGGCGCTGGCCGAGCATGTTCGCAAGCAATCGACACTACGCATCGGCACGTGTGCGCCAGCTCCACTATGGCGCATGGTTCCCGCCATTGCAGAGAAAGAGCCCGAGCTCATAGTTGTTCCGAAGCTCACGCCGCTGAGCGACATCGAATCCGATCTGTTATCAGGAATCATCGATCTTGCGATCTTGCCCTATCGCATGGATCTTCCGAATGTGATCGCCATTCCTTTCATGGAAGAGCATTTATACGCCGCTCTGCCACCAGAACATCCTCTCGCAAAACAAGAAGAGATATCTCTAAGCGCCCTTGATGGCGAAACATTTCTCCTCTACCAGCGTGTCGGTTTTTGGCGCGAGATCTGCGAACGGCACATGCCGCATGCACACTACGTCGTACAAGATGACTATCTCATCTTCTGTCAGCTTTCGCAGACATCTCCCTTACCGGGGTTTGTAACCAACGCTTCTGAGACC
>CABRGJ010000016.1 GCA_902470405.1 uncultured Eggerthella sp. | reverse complement strand
TCTAACCCTCGCGAAACACGCGCCCATTCGCGCGTTTTTCTCATCGCGAGCTGGTTCTTTGTCGCCACTATGCTTGCTGTCATCTTCTACATGAGCTCGAAGTCCGGCGAACTGATCGATACAGGCTCAGGCATCATCTCGCTCCTGCGCAACGCACTCATCGCTGCTACCACATCATTTTTCGGACACGCCATCGATGTTTCGCCGATCGGCCATTTTACGGAATTCTTCTTACTTGGCCTTGCGCTCATTAACGCGCTCCGCCTCACCTTCCCTCTTGACAAGGCGAGTCTCTACGCGCTCATCTGCGCAAGCGTGTATGGCGCAAGCGATGAGTTGCACCAGATCCTTGTTCCGGGACGTAGCTGCGATCCGATGGATTGGCTTGTCGACACCATAGCAGCCGCACTTGCTGTAGCGCTCTTCGCGCTCGTCATTCGTTTGAAACGAAAGCGTAGGAATTCGCGCACGTAGTTACCTCGAGCTTTCTTTATAATGAAAGGGTACGCGAAGCAGGGTCTATCCCTTCTGCCTTACCATTTCGATCGAGGAGTTACCATGGCTTACGAATGCATTGTTGTTCCATTCGATGGGTCCGATCATGCGCAAAGTGCACTTCGTGCCGCACGTGATATCGCTAAGGGACACGACACCGCTGTGCATGTCGTGAACGTGGTGCCCATCAACATCTTTCCCGAAATCGCAGCGAGCGATCCAACAGCAGTGGTCAGCCCGTCCTATGTGACACAGAGAACGTATTCCGAGCTCTTTGACGATACGCTGCTCGATATCCATGAAGAGATGGTCGACGCGATCGGCGATACATTGGACGGTCTCAATGAAGGCCAGGTCACCTACGAGGTGATCGCGCATCCTTCAGCTGTCGATGGAATCATCGATTACGCTGACGATCACGCCTGCGACCTTATCGTAATGGGCCGTCGAGGACTTGGCGCCATTCGCGGTCTTCTGGGCAGTGTGAGCTACGGCGTTATCCGCGCCACCATTACTCCTGTGCTTACCGTGAAATAGTCTTAGCGATTCGCCTTCAAGCGCGCAAAAAGATTCGTCGAGTGCTGCTTGACGAATGAGATGAACTGGCTTTCCCACATGGTCAGCGTAATATTCTGCATGCGATAGGGAATGAAGATCACTTTCATCATGAAGGTGTTTGGCTTGGTCTTTTCGAGTGCCTCTCTCGCTTGCGGCGCGGAGATCATCTTTGCGATCTCGTGGCGCTTCTGCGTCCATGAGAGCTCACAATTCTTGTTGGTGATGTTCTCGACGCAGCCAACCAAACGTTCGGAATATCTACGTGCTAAGAACTCTTGGACCTCTGGCGAATCAACGCCCCAACCGCGATACAGATCCTGAAGCCACTGATGCTCTTCCTCGCGTTTAGCATACATATCAGGTCGATAGCGCGTATTCTCGCTCTCTGCGCGCGCACGGAGAAAATGATAGTAATGCCCATCGAGTGTACCCACACGCTCTACATCACGCATCACTTCAAGATTGAAGGGTAGATCATCCCAGAAGGTAGCAGGGAATCGGATCTCTTTCGCATCAAGATAGGAGCGACGATAGAGCTTATTCCAAGGCGCATAGAGCAACTGCGCGTCGAAGAGCTTGTGCGCTGATGCGCGGAATTCGTCTTGGGTGGAGAAGATACGATCGGGCGCATTGCGTTGTTCTCGATAGAACTTATCGTCGTCATAATACGTTTCGATATAGAAACCCGTCACCAGCAGATCGAGATCATTTTCCTTTGCCGTGCGATACATATCCGCAAGCATGGTGACATCGCACCAATCATCCCCATCCATGAAGTAAAGGTATTCACCACGCGCGCGTTCGATCGCCGTATTGCGCGCTGCGGCCGCTCCTGCGTTAGCCTGATGGATAACGCAAATGCGCTCATCTTGCCGAGCAAGCTCATCGCAAAGCGCACCGCTTCCATCAGTGCTGCCATCATCGACAAGAAAGAGTTCGAAATCCGTGAAGGTTTGTGCCTGGAGCGAAGCAACGGCACGTGCGAGCCAGCGCTCAACATTGAAAACCGGGATGATGATGCTAATGGCCGGTTGTTCGTCTTGCAACGAGGCGCGATCCGAAGACGGCGATGTGTGTTCGAGCGATGTGTTCATAAAAACTCTCTGCGAACCCTCCGTACTGTTGTTCACACTGTATTTCAGCACGCCGTCCGCGAAGATTCATTATAGCAGGACGTCTTTAACACTAAGGTTTTATAATGGATGGTCGCAAGCAAAACCCTACGGCATCACCACCGGTTGGCTTTCGTCTCAAGTCTGAACCGCGCGAAAAGGAGCGCCCTGAAGAGTGAATTGGCTCGAGTGTATAATCCTCTTTCTTGTTGCGGTCGTCGCTACGATCGCCCTCACTCCGATCGCCCGTCGCATCGCTATCGCTCTCGATGCTATCGACTACCCCAGCGCCCGTCGCGTGAACATGCAGCCCATTCCCCGTATGGGAGGCGTGGCGATCTTCGGGGGCCTTATTATCGCGATCGCGGTCGCTCTTATTGGCATGCACTGGTGGGGTTGGGAGTCTCCGCTTCAAGGCGGTCTTGGCAACAACGTGAACTACATCGGCGTGGCGATCGGCGTTATCATCATGTTCGGCGTGGGTGTTGTTGACGACATCTACAATCTGAAGCCGAAGACCAAACTGCTGGGTCAGATCGTTGCCGCCTGCGTCGTGGCAGGATCGGGTCTTCTTTTCTCGAGCATCCATAATTTCATCAACGATGGATATTTCGAATTCGGACTGCTCTCCTACCCCATTACCGTATTCTATCTGGTCGCGTTCGCTAACATCATCAACCTGATCGACGGGCTCGACGGTCTTGCAGCAGGTATCACTGCCATCACAGCTGTCACGATCGGCATCCTGGCAGCGCTCACCGGACGCCCTGCAGCAGCCATCATGAGCTTCATCATCGTAGGTGCGTGCCTCGGTTTTCTGAAGTCGAACATCCATCCAGCCAGCATCTTCATGGGCGACTCTGGCGCACTTCTACTCGGATTCGCGCTCGGTATCGTTTCTTTGATGGCGGTCGCTCGATCTGCATTCTTCGTGTCACTGCTCGTCCCGATCATCGCAGCAGGCGTTCCTATTCTCGATACCGCCATTGCGATCATTCGCCGCAAACGCGCTCATCAACCGATCGATGAAGCCGATCGTGGTCATATCCACCATCGTCTTATGCAGGCTGGCTATTCACAGCGCGCGACCGTCTTCATCATGTGGGGCTGGACTGCGCTGCTCTCTGCTGGCGCGATCGTTGTAAGCGCCATCGACGGACCGCCACGCTATATCGTGTTTGCGATCCTTGCCATCGTAACGGGCATCATCGTCTTCAAGCTTCGCTTGCTCGAGCCTGTACTGCTCCATCATTACAATCCTCGCAAGGAAACGCGCAAGAATAAGCGCCAGAAATAAAGCGTAGGGTTCAATGGCAAAGAAGCACGAGAAGAAGACCAACGCCATGCGCGAACTCGACAATGTCGGCGCGGCCTATAACGTACGCACATGGGGTTGTTCTGAAGCAATGAGCGGTGTCGAGGTTGCGAACCTCTTGGGGCTTGAGGTCGAACGCGTCTTCAAAACCCTCGTGACCGTGGGCAAATCGGGCAACCATTACGTCTTTATGATACCCGTCGCCCAAGAGCTCGATCTGAAGCGCGCTGCCGCAGCGGTCGGAGAAAAGTCCATCCATATGATCAAGTCGAAAGAGCTCTTACCACTTACAGGTTACATTCACGGCGGTTGTTCACCGTTAGGCATGAAGAAGCGCTTCACTACTACCATCGATGAATCAGCGCGCGACCTTGAATGCATCACGTTCTCTGGGGGTAAGCTCGGCTGCCAAATCGATACGAGCGTCGATGCGCTCGCAAAAGCCATTCCGCTGAATTTCGCCGCACTTACCGTAGAGTAGCTTCGCTCTCATACGCGTAAGGCCCACCTACCCGTTTTGATGCCTAGGGTTCCTGTTTGCTTTGACACCTGACGCCTGTTTGCTTCACTGCGCAAACGGCAGCGCTACTTCAAGTCGATGCCCAGCTCGTCCTTCACCAGATCGAAAGCAGCATCGATAGCCTTATCCATATCGTAGTACTTGTATCCACCCAAGCGCCCCGCGAATACCACGTTGCCTTCATCCTCGGCAAGCTTACGATACTGCTCGTAGAGCGCTGTGTTGCGCTCATCGTTGATCGGATAATAGGGCTCATCGCCTGGCTCCCATGATGCAGGATATTCACGGGTGATGACCGAGGTCGGCTGATCGCCAAATTCGAAATGCTTATGCTCGATGATACGCGTATATGGGATCTCTCTTTCGGTGTAATTCACGACCGCATTACCTTGCCAATTCGCCGAATCTAGCGATTCTGTTTCGAAACGCAAAGAGCGATACTCGAGATTGCCCAGACGATAATCGAAGTATTCATCGATCGGGCCGCAGTAGATGATGCGGTCCGCGATATTGGGATTCGCTTCGATGAACTGGCGATATTCCGTATTCAGCACTATCTCCGTATCGCCAAACATCTTCTCGATCATAGCGGTGTATCCACCCATCGGAATACCCTGACAACGGTCGTTGAAGTAGTTGTTATCGTAGGTAAAGCGCACGGGCAAACGCGTGATGATAGATGCGGGCAGATCCTTACAATCGCGTCCCCACTGCTTTTCGGTATAGCCCTTCACCAGCTTCTCGAAGATATCGCGACCGACGAGCGAAAGTGCCTGTTCCTCAAGGTTTTGTGGATCAGTAATGCCCTCTGCAGCCTTTTGCTGCTCGATCTTCTCGCGCGCTTCATCAGGAGTGCGAATACCCCACATCTTCGAGAACGTATTCATGTTGAACGGCATGTTATAGAGCTCGTCCTTATAAACCGCAACGGGAGAATTCACATAATGATTGAACTCTGCGAACTGGTTGACATAATTCCAAACTGGCTTGAGAGAGGTGTGAAAGATGTGCGCACCGTACTTATGAACGTTGATGCCATCGATCTCTTCTGTATAGATATTGCCTGCAAGATGATCGCGCTTGTCGATGACCAGACAAAGCTTCCCAGCCTTCTTGGCCTCATGCGCAAAAACTGCACTCGAAAGACCTGCACCGACGATGAGGTAATCGTAATGTGCGTGTGATGGTGATTCGACAACGGTCATGAAGCGATCCTTTCTTCGCAGGGCGACCCGCACCGAGCGAGCCTTTCTCTTTCCATCATAAGCCATTGCCGCGCGATCACGACGTTCGCTGAGGGCACCAGGCTCGTTTTCCTTCTACTCGGTCACATCCGCGCACCGAGTCGAAGTTGATGCGGTAGTATTACTATACAAAGAAGAGCAGCACAAAAGAGGTGTTCACGCTACGCGTCATGAACACGACCTGGAGGGCCTCATGGCAAAACCGGAACCAGATATGAACGTTTGGCTCGCAGAAGCGAAGCGGAGCGAAAACGCTGAAATGATCGGCATGTATCTTACCCACAATGGCGTTGTGCGTGCGACTCCTCGTCATGCCGTGCGTGCCGAGGCACAGGCTCCCGCGGAGGCACCCAGCACAGATGCAACGGTTACTGCGGTCGACTTCTCCTACGATGAAAAAGGGCTCGCTCAAGCGGTCGAAGAAGCGCTCACCTGGGATGGTGTATATTATGTGCGTGCATGGCTCAACGAAGGACATGTTGCCGTTGGTGGTTCGCTCATGTATGTGATGATCGGCGCCGACATCCGTCCACATGCCATCGCCGCACTCGAACGGCTGGTTGGTCACATAAAAACGAATCTCGTACAAGAAAAGGAACTCTTCGCGATCTAGCGCTGGGTTTCGTCCTATCGAGCCAGTTGGCTCACCAGACCTGAAAGAAAGATCTCATGAGAAACTCTCGACTCGACAATGTCGTATCCTTCATCGGACGTAAGAATTCTGGAAAGACCACCCTGATCGAGCAGGTCATCGCCGAACTTACTCGTCGTGGTACCATCGTCTCTTCGCTCAAGCATCACAGCCATAACGATTTTGAGATCGACGTTCCTGGCAAAGATTCATCTCGCCATCATGAAGCAGGCACTATCGCGACCGCGATCGCGAGCGCTACGCGTTTTGCGGTGATCGAGGATCTTGAGCGTGCGAGCGAACCCGAAGAAGAGATCGATTTGACCGATGTTGATGCACTTTTACGCGATCCGCACGAACAACAAGGCGATGCCCACGAACAATGCGTTCGTGCCATCGGCATGCTGCCCGCATCGAATCTTGTTGTGATAGAAGGCTTCAAGCAAGCAGGTCTTCCTGCCATCGAGCTCTTTCGCAGCGACAACCCGCGCGATGCGCAAGCCGCTCCGCGCTTCATCGAGCACTTGAACGCGCATGTTATGAATGGTGGGATTACCACAAACGAAAGCACGTCGCTTCCCGCAGCAATCGTGACCGATATGACCGAGATCACAGCTGCAGCTCTTACTGCTGATGTGCCCTGTTTCGGCTTCTATGATGTTGCACAGATCGCAACCTGGCTCGCAGACACCTTCGCAAAACCACTGCTTTCAGTGGTCATCCAGTGCGGTGGAGAATCCAGGCGCATGAAGGAATCGAAAGCGCTCGTGAACTTTCACGGACGTCCGCTCATCGAGCATCTTGTTGCGCGCCTCACACCACTTGCTGCTGATCTGGTCATAACAACGAACCTGAAAAGCTCAGCTATCTTCAGGTCCGCTATCCTGGCCTGCGCCTTGTTACCGATAAGTACCAAAAACGCGGGTCATTGCCCGGCTTCATCACTGCACTAGAAGCTGCTCGCTATTCAACCGTTGCCGTAGTGGCATGCGATCTGGTGAATCTTTCTACCGAGCTGATCGAATACGAGGTTGAGTTGCTTGAGTCCTCACAACAGGCCGATCTCTTCATTCCCTATGATGCGGTCGTTCCGATGGGCGCACTTGGCTATGAACCGTTTTGCGGCGTTTATCATAAAGAACGCTGTCTGGATGCTGCACTTGCAAGTTGGAATATGAAAAAAGTGCGCGTCAAACACGTACTCGAAAGTTTGAATGTCCGCATCGTCGATGCAGATGACGCGAAATTGTGCCCTCCTGGCTGCTTCTTAAACGTGAACACGCCCGATGAGCTCATGGCAGCACAAGGCCTCGGTGCCTCTTCTTAACCTGCGCTCGAGAACCTGCATTCAGATCAGGCAAGACAGCCGCGGCCATCTCAATCATTGCTTAACGATAATAGCGAGGGTATTCGATCTCCAGATCGAATTTGGACTGCATGCCCTCAAGACTTGCGCGGGTCAACTCAGCAAGACCTTCATAGAAAGGATGCTCGGCTGCCGTTTCAAGCTGCTCGAGAAAATGAGATGACCACGTAAGCAGGTGATCGCTCAAGAACGTTTTTACAAGCTCGGGGCGCTCCTCAGATAACCACGCCAGCAGCTCGAGCATAAGACCGATGTGATCTTCGGGCTCGTCGCTTTCTCCTTTGATGAGAGCAATACCGCTCTTGCGCATCCAATCACGCAGCTCCATGGTAGAAGCACCGAAGACCACCATGTCCTTGTCAGTATAGACCGACCCCCAAGGAGGTGCAGGTTTAGCAGCAGGACCCACGAACAGACGACGGTATTCCCAGACCAGATCTTCGGCATCGAGTCCCGCTTCGAGCCCTGCACGCATCTTCTCGAGCGCAGCGTGCGCGGGCTCTTCGGAAACGAAAGGCCATTCCTTAGCCGCAGCCGCGACATCGAGCGCGCGAATCGCCTCAAGACCAGGCGCAATACGCGCTCCATCATGCTCTGGATCACACAGAAAGAAGGGGCCAAGCGTAGAGCCGACCAAGATTATTTCAGCACGTGTTCGTTCATCCAGTTCGTTCATGACCCCTCCGCAGATCGAAATCTCTTAACCATTTTGCCCCATAAAAGCAAAGGGCTCAACCGTTTCCGATCGAGCCCTTCACATCAAGCAAATTCGCTTACAAACCGACGCCGATCTGAAGCGCATAGAAGCACATACGCGCCAGGAAGATCGCGACGAACGCGAGCACGACACCCGCCACCACGAAGACCGTGAGCGGCGATATCTTGATAGCCGCGAAGCCCAGCCCGTACGCGAGCAAACTGAAGATGATGAACAGAACGAATGCCCAGATCATGCTGCCGGCAAGATTTCCAACCTGCAAGACTGAATCGGGAGCAGTCGAACCGATGATCCACAGCGCGATAACGCTTACGAACGAGAGCACTGCACCAACCGTGAACGCAACGAACACCGCTGTGCCCGCTTTGTCCTTCACCGATGCATCGCCAGCGCCAGCCAACGTCGTGACCAGCAGACCCAAAAGCGTACCACCGAAGAGCGCAAAGCCGATGATAGAGAGTGGCGTCCAGAAATTATTCCAGGTCGGAATGGTAGGAATGGCGTAGGCCAGACCGATAAACAGTGCCGAAATAAGACCCAAGATGCCCGTGATCATAGCAAACGCTTTGCGTGCAGAGCCATTCTTCAGGCCGCCCGCCATAGCGACGATCCAGTAGACCACCGCCACGATCATGAAGATACCGAATGCGGTGATCTCGTTAGCTAGAGGCGTCGAGCCGACCGTATTGGCAACACTGAGCATGTTTCCCGGATTCGCAAGATGGAATACCGAGCAGATGAGCCCGACGAACGCGACCAAAATAGGAAGGATGGTCAAACGATCGATCTTCTTGAGCTGATCTTTCGTGAATTCGCCGAAGCAGAGCGAGAGGGCGATCATGAAGAACGCACCCGCACCCAAAGGCGCTAGAGACGAAAAGAATGTAAGTGGCAATTCATGCATTGCTAGTTCCATGACTTACTACACCTCCTTTGGATTCGCGACGCGCGTTTGTGCTGACGCAGGATCGAGCGCTGCAGGAGAAGGCTTGATCGTGATGTTCGGATTCGTGTACGTCGGCGCAGGCATGGGATGGATCTGAGCAGTATCGCCATACTTCTTGCGCAGATCGTCAATAGGACCGAAATCCAACGCACGAAGCGGACACGACATTACGCATATCGGCTGCAATCCCTGATCGAGACGCTCTTCACAACCGTTGCACTTGACCGAATGACCAAGCTCACGGCTGACCTTGGGCGCGTTATAGGGACACGCCATGACGCAATATCCGCAGCCGACGCATTTAGTG
>CABRGJ010000015.1 GCA_902470405.1 uncultured Eggerthella sp. | reverse complement strand
AGATGGTGTATTCTGGTCCACACTCGATTCCACGGAGCGGTTCAGGGGTCATGAAAGGAGAATCGGTTTCGGTCAGCAATCGATCGAGCGGGACTGTAAGCGAGCTTTGACGCACTTCGGGGGTATTCTTAAAGGTAAGTGGGCCGCCATAAGCAACATAACATCCCTTTTCGATCCAAGGAGCGAGCACTGCTTCATCAAGGTTGAAACAGTGAAGCAAGACACCTGCTTCGGGAAAACCTTCCTCGTTCATGATGGCAAAGCCATCGTCATGGGCTTCACGAAGATGAAGGATGAGCGGCAGTCCTGTTTCATGTGCAAGCCTGATCTGGCGTCTGAAGGCTTCGCGTTGCTGCGGACGGGGTGAATGGTCGTAGTGGTAGTCGAGCCCAACTTCTCCGATCGCTGCAACGCGTGGATCGTGCAGCGCTTCGATCAAACGGCGCTCAAGTGCCTTGTCATAGTGCTTCGCGTTATGGGGGTGACAGCCAATACCGATGCGAATCTTTGGAGCTTCTTGTTCGAAGTCTCCAAGTTCGTAGTGGTTATAGAGCAAATGGGCTTCTTCAAGCCAGGAAGAGAGTTTCTCGAAAGTAGTGCGATGATCTTCCTGTACATCCATGATGGTGCAGATGAATCGCACACCGTAATATGCGCTTCGTGCAAGAGCACGGGCAGGATTCGACAACATATCGAGATGAGCGTGCGTATCGGCAATAGGGCCGCAGAGGTGTGGAGGCTCTACAAAGCGGCATTTCTCTTTTTTGCGTTTCTGGTAGAAGTATAGATCGCGTACAAAATCGTCAAGCGTTTCGACAGGAACGCTCTCGCCAAAAGAGAACTGCAGGTTATCAGCAGGATTATTCGAGAGAGAAGTCGATCGCATCTACGTCCAATCGCGGATAGAGCGGCGTTCCTGTATTGATCTCGAGACCGGGTTCAAGTCGTCCCCATGCGCTGGCGGCTTCGATGTCAGTGATGTCGGTAACGCTGCCAAGATTCATACGTGAGAAGACCTCATCAGAAGTGTTTGGCATAAAAGGAGCCATGAACAAAGCGATGATGCGGATCGCCTCAAGTGCATTGTAAATGACAGCAGCTAGTTCGTCAGCGGTCTCTTCGCTCTTAGCAAGATCCCAAGGCTTAGAATCTTCAACGTAGAGGTTTACTCGGCTTGCGAGCTTCTGAACCGCTTGAGCGGCGGCAGAGAAGTCGACATTTGTGAATGCCTCGTCATATTCTCGATAGAGATCCTGTGCGATCTGAGCGAGCGGATTGTTCTCGGCACCTGCAGGAGGAGTAGGTACCTTGCCTTCGAAATACTTATCGGTCATGTTGAAGACACGGGAAACGAGGTTACCCCAGGTGTTCGCCAGATCAGCGTTATAGACTTGCACCATACGTTCGATAGAGATCGAACCATCATGGCCAAACTGAACATCTGAGAGGAAGTAATAACGATAAGGATCGACACCGAAGACATCGACCAGATCAGCTGGCTTGAGCGCATTACCGCGTGACTTCGACATCTTCTCGCCTTTGGTGAGCAGAAAGCCATGTCCGAAGACCGTGTGAGTGATGGGCATGCCAGCTGCCATGAGCATAGCAGGCCAGATGACACAGTGGAATCGGATGATATCTTTGCCAACGAAGTGGTATTGCATAGGCCATGCAGCATCGAATTCATCGTGTCGCTCGGGATCGCTGTAGCCAATGCCGGTCAGATACGCAAGAAGCGCATCAGCCCATACGTAGGCAACATGACCTTCGTCAAAGGGCAACGGAACGCCCCAGTCGAACGTTGAACGAGAGATGGAAAGATCTTTGAGACCGCTCTTCACGAATGAGACGACTTCGTTCTTACGCGTGACAGGACGGATGAAATCGGGGTTCTGCTCATAAAAATCAAGGAGCTTGTCTTCGAAATCGGAAAGCTTGAAGAACCAGTTCTCTTCCCCACTGGTCTTCTGAACAGGGCGCTTGCAATCAGGACAGACGAGCACGCCTTCCTCGTTCTTTTCAAGATCGGACTCTGCATAGTAGGTTTCTTCATGGACGCAGTACCAACCCTCATAAGCACCCTTGTAGAGGTAGCCCTTATCGTAAAGATCGTTCCAGAATTTCTTCACGGATTCGGCATGACGTGGTTCGGTAGTGCGAACGAAGTCAGTGTAGGTGATGTCGAGCATGTCCCACGCATCGCGGAATGCTGGCTCCATGGAATCACACCATTCTTGCGGTTGCATATCGTGCGCTGCTGCCGTATCGGCGACCTTCTGTCCATGCTCGTCCATGCCGGTCACGAATGAAACATCATGGCCGTTCATGCGCTGATAGCGAGCGACCGCATCGGCTGCGATGGTGGTATAAGCGGTTCCCAGATGAGGTGCCGCATTCACATAATAGATAGGTGTGGTGATCGCATAGGCGCCTTTTGACATGGAAGTATCTCCTTTTCTGCCCCGTTGTCGGCGCATGGAACCGCTTCGGAGCTCGGTATGTCTGGATCAGCGAACGTGATGGCTGGTGATACGTGATAGATGAGGTTTATTGCTCGAATTCGTTGCGTACTGCAGAAACAGGAATGATCTGCGATGCTTCATGCACGATCTCGTAAGTGTCGCGTGCGATCATGTATTCTTCATCGGTCGGAATGACGATGATCGCTACGTCCGAGTTATCGCTCGAGATGATGCGCTCGAAACCGCGCTGCTTGTTCCTTTCTTGGTCGAGCACGATGCCCAAAGGCTGCCAACCCGAGAAGATCATGCGGCGCATCTTCTGGCAGTTCTCTCCTACGCCTGCAGAGAGAACGATCGCATCTGCGCCTGACATAAGAGCGAGATATTGACCGATATATTTCTTGCAGATAGAAGAGTACATCTCATATGCGAGGATCGCACGTTCGTCGCCTGCGTTAGAGGCATCGCGAACCATACGCAGATCGTTGCTAATGCCAGAAACGCCTTTGAGGCCCGACTCCTTATTCAGGATATCGTTCATCTCTTCGGCACTGAGGCCTTCGTGATCCATGAGGAATGTGACAATAGCAGGGTCAATAGCACCAGAGCGCGTGCCCATCATAAGACCGTCAAGCGGCGTGAATCCCATCGAAGTGTCGATAGGAACACCATGGTCGATAGCAGCGATAGAACAACCATTGCCTAGATGACAGGTGATGATGCGCAGATCATGCAAGTCTTCACCGAGAATATCGGCTGCGCGTTCTGAAAGATAACGATGGCTCGTGCCATGGAAGCCATACTTGCGAATACCGTATTTCTCGTAGTACTCGAAAGGAATAGGATACATGTAGGCTTTTGGAGGCATGGTCTGGAAGAATGCAGTGTCGAACACGGCGACCATGGGGGTTTCAGGCATGAGCTTCTGACATGCATGGATACCAGCGAGCGCTGCTTTATTGTGCAATGGAGCGAGCTCTGCCAGTTCATCGATCTTGGCGATGACATCGTCGTCGATCATCGCTGAGCGCGTGAAGTATTCACCGCCATGAACCACGCGGTGACCGATAGCACTGATCTCGTCGAGGCTTTCGAGAACCGGTTCTTCACCTGCGAACAGAGAGTCGATGACAAGCTGAAGAGCTTCCGTATGATCTGCGAGTGGTTCCTCGATCAAGACCTCGTTATCGTCAACAACGTGCTTGCGAACAGCATCTTTCGATCCAACACGTTCACAGAGACCGCGCGCGAGGACCTTATTGGTATCGATGTCGACGAGCTGATACTTGAGCGATGAAGAGCCTGCATTGATGACGAGGATTTTCAACGAAACTCCTTCCAAAGTTGTTAGAACGATTATACGTTCCTGCGCTCGAGGGCTTTTGGTGAGCTCTTAGCTTATTCGGCGGACGGGTTCGCGCATGAGAGAAATGGAGTTCATCGAAATGGCCTCGGAAATCTATGCTTTTGAAAGCTCGCTATCGGTCTGAGCGTCATTGACCGAAGTATCAAGTTCACCCATCAAGACTTCGACCTTTTGTTGTGTGTCGGCGAGACTAGTCTTGAGATAGCGCAAGAGCGCGACACCGCGTTCGTATTTCTTCAGGCTCTCTTCAAGTTCGAGCGTATTGCTCTCAAGTGCTTCGACGATGCCGTTCAATTCGGTCATCGCTTCACGGAAGGTCAGGTTCATCTGTTCGGTCGTCATATCTTCTCCTTATAGGTCGGATCGTTGATGGGGTTACCAGGCCAGACGATCAGAGCTTATCGAGTGGATGAAAAGGCGTTCTTCTCTGGGTGTTCGTGACGGCACAATCGATCGTTCCGTCTGTGACCTGAATGGATAGGGTGTCATCGGGGCGTACCTGCTCGATCGATCTTACGAGCGATCCCTCATCGTTTTTCGTTATAGACCAGCCACGTTCCAGCGCAGTGAGCGGAGAGAGGTCGTTCAAGCGCGAAAGAGCGAGTGCGGCAGCAGAGCGATAAGGATCAAGGAAGGTCTTCCCGATCTTGCCAAGTGTAAGATGCTTGAGCGAAAGTTCATGCTGCTTCTGTGCAAGATGTGAATCAAGTACACCAGCAAGCCTACGAACAAGATCTTCACAGATATGCTCTCTTTCTTCGAGCGTGCGTGGCAATGCGACACCAAGGCGCAGACGGAGCTGTTCGATCGACGCATCTTCAGCGGCGCCAAAACGCTGCATACTCTGCTCGATGCGTGTTTGATAGAGGTCGACCAGTTGTAGGTCATTTGCAAAGAGATAGTTCTGATCACGAAAGATCGGACGAGATTCGAAGGCGGCGACGTAGTTGATCGAGCGTTCGATGCGATGAAGGAAGACCGAGGTCATACGTCCTGCAAGCGCGTCGAGTTGATCGAAGAGGTCTTCTTTGCTTGGGCTTACCGCTTCGGCGGCTGCGGTGGGCGTAGAAGCGCGCAGATCGGCAACCATATCAGCGATGGAAGTATCTGGTTCATGACCGATGCCAGTAATGATCGGAACAGGACTCTGCGTGATGAAACGCGCGAGCGCCTCATCATTGAAGGGCATCAAGTCCTCGAATGAGCCTCCGCCACGAACGAGCAGTACTTCTTCGGCGCCCGCTTCAATGACAGTTCGTAAGCCTTGGATAAGATCTTGCGCAGCATTCTTTCCTTCAACAGGGACGCCAGCGAGTAGTACGCTTGCCAAGGGGTAGCGACGCCTTAAGGTACGCAATACATCGTGGACTGCCGCGCCACGTGGTGAGGTGACCAGGCCGATCTTGACTGGAAATGGTACGAGTGGACGTTTGCGCGCGGGATCCATCAATCCTTCATTTCGCAACATGAGCGCACGCTGTGCCACCTGAGCACGCAGATCGCCCTCGCCAGCAAGCTTGAGCGAAGAAACATCGAAGTTCATTCGACCTTTCGGTGCGAAGATGGTGAACTTCCCTACTACTTCGACTCGCGCACCGAGACGCAGCGACACACCCGCGTTTTTATAGCGATTCATCCACATGAGGCACGGAAGCGTTGCGCTTTCGTCCTTGATCGTGAAATAGACTGCCTTGTACCCTGGTTTTTGGTTGAGTTCGCTTACTTCGCCAACGATATGGAAGGTGTGCTCCGAGATGATCGACTTGGCGATGTTAAGCGCAGCAGAAACGCTTAATGCTCGGCGTTTGCTTTGTTGATCGCTCGGTTCGAGGTTTGTCATGCAAGAACCTAATTATCGCGTGCGGAAAGCAGATAGAGCAACTGCAGGATAGAAACGAGCGCGGCAGCGACATAGGTGAAAGCGCATGCGCGCAAGACGCTCCATGCACCTGCTTGTTCTCCACCAGGGATGCCAGTAGAGCTCATATAGGCCATCGCGCGTTTACTAGCATCAAATTCGACCGGAAGCGTGACGATCTGGAAGAGCACGGCAACCGCATACAAGATGATGGCAAGATCAACCAACCCGACCACATTCAAGATGATGCCTGCGAGCAAGATGAAGATCCATGCATTTGATGCAAGGTTGACGGCAGGAACCAGCGCAGAACGGACTTTCATGGGTTTGTAGTCCTGTGCGAACTGACAGGCGTGGCCGACTTCGTGGCATGCTGTTGCAGTGGCGGTGATGGAGCGACCGTTATAAGAATCGGGGCCGAGGGTGATGGAGTTATCCTTCGGGTTGAAGAAATCTTCACCTTCGCGACCCATACGCACCTCAACGCCCTGAATACCGTAATACTGAAGCATGCCGAGTGCAACATCGCGCCCCGTGAGATTGCTCGAATTCGGCACATGGGAATACTTGTTCAGCTGGCGATGGACGTAAGCTTGTGCGCCAAAGCCGATCGCGAGTGTTACCAAGATAAGCAATAGGTACGACATGGTGTCTTTCCTCCTGTGTTGACGAGACGTTCGGGATAGTGTCGTCTCGAGGATGAGAACATCGGATGATGTCCTACTTTAACGCTGCGCGCGCCTCTAAGAGCGTTCAATCTCCAAATTTCCGTCAGTTATTCGTAGAGAGACCTTACCTGCGAGTAGGTCGAGAAGTTGATTGCCGAGCAGGTGCTTGCGCCATCCATTCAAAAGCTCGCATTCATCGTAGTGACCGCGTGCGAGCTTCGTGAGTTCAGCATGAGAGGCCAGCGTTTGGGGAGCGATGTCGTTCTCTTTGGCGCATTTGCGCGCGATGCCGCTCATCACATCCACGATAGCATCCACATTCGCTTCGCTGCGGGCTTTGTTCTTGAGCGTAGGAAGCTCGTCCTTTGGGCAATTAAGACCCTTTTTGATGCAGGCGATCACTTCACGTGCATCGCTCGTGCGCAGCGTATCGCGCAGGCCGCGTACCATGAACAATTCATCGAGCGTGCATGCTTCACGGCGACAGGCTTCCACGATCTGCTCGTCGGAGACAACCCATTTGCGTGGAATATTGCGCGATTGTGCCTTGAGTTCGCGCCAGGCAGCAAATTCGCGTGCTGCGGCCATTTGCCGCGGTTTGAGTTGGTTAACGCGCTTGAGCTTCTTGTAGCGCTCGTAAGGATCAATGAGATACTTGTCGGGATGACTCAACTCCTCGAAAGCATCGGTGAGCCATTCGAGACGCCCTTTCTCTTTGAGCGCTTCGACCATCTTCTCGTAAATATGCGGAAGATAGAGGACGTCATCGGCGGCATACTGCACCTGTGAAGGCGACAGCGGCCTGCGTGACCAGTCTGTGAAGGAATCCTTCTTTGCAAGTTCAACATCACAGTATTGCGACACGAGCAGTGCGTAAGAGGCTTGTTGATTCTTGCCGAGCAAGGTTGCAGCGATCTGCGTATCGAAGACAGGAGCGGGCAGTACACCCGTTTCGCGCAGCACGATCTCCATATCTTGGGTGCATGCATGAAAGATCTTCAGAATGCCAGGGTCGCTGAGGGGACGAGCGAGCGCTTTGAGATCGCTCAAAGGAAACGGATCGATTATGGCGATAGTGCCCTCGATCCCGATCTGCACAAGGCAGGTCTTCGGATAATAGGTCTTCTCGCGGAGGAATTCGGTATCGATGGCCATGTACGAGCTTTTCATACAGGCATCGGCGAATTCTTGAAGCGCCCCATCTGTCTCTATGAGTAGTTTCTTTAACATCGTTAGCATTACCAGTTCTCGTTAAACCACCGAACTACTATAATGCATTGCAGACGTTTACGAAGGCGCATAAAGGGGCATCGGTGAAAGTTCTCGTCATCCATAACATCGGATCGGGCCATGGGGCTGGTGCTATCTATGATTTCATCCGTTCATATGCTGAAGATGGCGATACTGTCACGCTGCGAACATTCAATGGCATCACACCGTTTGAGCGCTTGCTGGAAGATGCGCGTGAATACGACTTCGTCGTCGCGAGCGGTGGCGATGGCACGATCGCTGCAGTAGCATATGCGTTGCGCTATTCGGATATCCCTATCCTGCCCTTCCCTTCTGGGACGGCGAATCTGCTTGCAATGAACCTTTCATCTCCAAATGAGCCGCATGCGCTCTGCAAGGTCGCTGATCAGGGCCAAACGATGTACTTCGATCTGGGAGAGATTGAGACCGAACAAGGCTCGGTCGGATTCACGATCATGGCAGGATGCGGTTATGATGAGATCATCATGCGATTGGCTTCTCAGCATAAGCAGGTGCTCGGCCCTATTGCTTACTTTCATGCGGCATTCACCAATCCGATCCCGCCTCATTCGCAGTTCACACTCACGGTTGATGGTAAACGCATCGAAAGCGCAGGCATCGGAGTGGTCTTTACGAATTTCTCGCGCATCCAGTTCGACCTGATGGTCTCCGATATGAATCTTCCGCAAGATGGATTGCTCGATATCGTTATCATCAAGACCAATACTGCGATCGAGCTTCTTCCAACGCTTCTAGCTAAAGCGGTCGATCATAGTGGCAATCTGGCCAATAAGCTCGGCAATCTGGAAGTATATCGCGGCCGTGAAGTGACTATTGAAGCAACACCAGAGATGTTCATGGAATACGACGGTGAACCCACCCGTATGCATACGCCCTTCACGGTGCGTTGCTTGCCGAAAGCAGCGCGTTATATCGTATCCGAAGAATGCATCCGGTACTTCAAGGATCTTAAAGGTTGATCCTTCATCCGGTTACGCAGATCCACACTCACATCACTTTCACCTGATGTTCTTAATCGTGTGAGGAGTCCATCTCGCGATTCTTCTCGGTGACCCATGCTTGATAGTTCTTCTTGTATTTCATCTGAATAAGCTGGATGATGACCGAGAATACCATCGCAAAGTACACCATCAGCTTTTCAACATGCATATCAAGAAGTTCTATCCCTGAGTGGATGCCCAAGCCATCGAGCGTGAGCAAGATACCGATCGTAACGATGAAGACCAGGGCTAAGATCTTGATCTCGGTATGAGTATTGATGAAGCGTGAGATGGCATCAACGAAGATCATCATTAAGATAACCGCGATGATGACCGCAAGGATCATGATGATGAGGTGTTGCGCAAGGCCTACTGCGGTGATGACCGAATCGATGGAGAAGACCAAGTCCATGATCATGATGGTAAGAACTGCCTGTGGCAGCGTGATGCGCGTACGTTTATGCGTCGGTTCATGCTCTTCTTTCTCTTCGGTCAGATCGAGCACGCTTCGCAGTTCTACGATACCCTTATAGATGAGATAGATACCACCAACGAGCAAGACCAGATCACGAATGGAAAAGCCCATCGGTTCACCGTGGATCTCGATGAACGGGATCGTGAAGAGCGGTTGGGTCATATGCACGAGAAACGATGCAAAGCATAAGAAGAGAATGCGCATCAGAAGCGCGCCGAGCAAACCTATCTTGCGGCCGATGTGCTGCTTTTCAAGAGGAAGACGGTCGGTGGTGATCGCGATGAAGACAAGATTGTCCACACCGAGCACGATCTCTAAGAAGAGCAGCGTGATCAGGCTGATCCAGGCTTCAGGGGTTGCAAAGATCGAAAGGTCAATCATAGCTCAAGCAACGCCATCCTTTAAAAAAAGACCGCAGAGCGGTCTTTGGTCGATCTGGAGGCGACGCCCGGATTCGAACCGGGGATAAAGGCTTTGCAGGCCTCTGCCTTACCACTTGGCCACGTCGCCATAAAAAAGCCGT
>CABRGJ010000014.1 GCA_902470405.1 uncultured Eggerthella sp. | reverse complement strand
AGCATATTCTCGGCCGAAGTCTCGACGTGCACAGCTTGAACTCGATAGTGTTATCTCTGGGGATGATCAAGCGCTATCCATCGAAGAAGCCACGGTCGAATGTTTCACAGAAAACAATGATGAACAGGCAAAAGACACTGAACATCCCTTGCGTTTCGTAAGCGATGAAGAGCTTATCGGCGCTTTTGAACCAGACGGAGTCATTGGCCAGCTTTACACCGATTATAAAACGCGCGAGCCGCAAAAGCTCATGGCGCTTTCGGTGCAACGCGCCTTGCGACTCGGTCAGAATGTGGTGATCGAAGCGGGCACGGGCGTTGGCAAATCGATGGCCTATCTTTTACCATTTGCTCTGCTCGCAAAGGAAAACGGCGTGACCACAGGTGTTGCGACGAAGACGAATACCTTGCTCGATCAGCTGGTGAACAAAGAATTACCGCTCTTGCAAGAGGCGCTTGGGATCTCCTTCGCGTCATTGAAAGGTTTTACGCATTATCCTTGCTTGCGTAAGGTTGAACGCATCGACGCACAAGGACCTCGCCAATTTCTGGTGAACAACCAGATGGTCGATCAAACACCCGCACTTGCCACGTTGCTCTCGTTCATTGAACAGACCGACTACGACGACATCGATGGTCTCAAATTGAATTTTCGTGCACTGCCACGTTATAGCATCACGTCCACCAGTACGGAGTGTTTACGCAGGAAATGTCCCTATTTTGGCAAATCCTGTTTCGTGCACGGCGCTCGCGAACGTGCCCAGAAATGCGATATCGTAGTTACGAATCATAGCCTTCTGTATTGGAACGCGCGCTTCGACCATGGCCTTCTTCCTCCCATTCGTTATTGGGTGGTCGATGAGGCTCATAACGCAGAGGATGAAGCACGCCGCGCATTTTCAACGGGTCTTTCTTCCGATACGATCAAAGCCATCATTCGTCGTTTGACCTCGGAATCTGCCCGCCACAATCCACTCATTCGCGCGGAGCGTATCGATGTGGTCGAAGAGGCGAGAACGCTGCTTTCCACGCTTATCTCGAAGACGCGCAATGCAGGCGTGGCGTTTGCTATCGCCGCTGAAGAGTATTGTTTGAGCGTGAAGGACTTGCTCTACTTCGACACGCGTAAGAAGAACCAGGGTTACGAATACCTCGACTTATGGCTCAACGATGAGATTCGGGCAAGTTCAGTATTTCAGGGTGTATGTAGCTGCGCAAGGTCTATGCAGGATACGCTCGAGAAGCTCATCAAAGCTATTCGCGATCTGGTGGCTTATTTTGAAGAGTTCGAACATTCTTCTGCTGCGCAGCGCGAGATCGCTCTCTTAGCGCTCGAGTTACGAGAACTGTATGAAGCGGTGGATGTCATCTTCTTCACTAATACAGAGAATCGAGTTTATTCGGTACGTCTTAATCGGACGAAGGACCAGATGAAAGATACGTTCTTGTCTCAACCGCTCAATGTTGGAGAGAACCTGAACGAAACGTTTTATACAGAAACAGACACGGTCGTCTATGCTTCTGCAACGCTTGCCGTTGACGATTCGTTCGAGTCGTTCGAAGCAGCGGTCGGTCTGAATGAGGGCGATGACTCGCGTGCAGAGGCGCTACAGATCGAGTCGAGCTATGATTTTGATACGAATATGCGCGTCTATCTGCCAAGCGATATGCCTGAGCCGCAAGATGCGGCGTATTTGCCGACACTTGAGAACTTCCTTGCGCGTTTGCATGTGGCGCAGAACGGATCGATGCTGACGCTCTTCACGAATCGAAAAGAGATGGAGCGTTGTTTCGATGGAGTGAATCCGCAGATCAAAGCAGCAGGACTTCGACTTGTTTGTCAGAAGTGGGGCGTATCGGTAAAGGGCCTTCGCGATGATTTCTTAAAGGATGAGCACCTCAGCCTCT
Source organism: uncultured Eggerthella sp. (assembly GCA_902470405.1). GTDB lineage: Bacteria > Actinomycetota > Coriobacteriia > Coriobacteriales > Eggerthellaceae > Anaerotardibacter. The sequence continues at coordinate 8,240 of CABRGJ010000014.1, read as the reverse complement.
TTGCCCTTAAAAGCTTCTGGGAAGGTTTTGATGCACCAGGCGCTACGTTGAAAGGCGTGGTCATTCCCAAATTACCGTTCGGCCTGCCGACAGATCCGCTCTCATGTGAGCGCGAGCTTCATGATCCGCGCGCCTGGGCCCACTATTCGTTGCCTCAGGCGGTCATTGCGATCAAGCAGGCGGTAGGGCGTCTCATCCGCACTTCTTCAGATAAAGGCATCGTTGTTCTGGCGGACAAACGCTTGCTCACGAAGTATTACGGGAAGAAGTTCCTCAATTCTTTACCCACCAAGAATATTGTTACGCTAACGATGGACGAGATCATTGAAGAAATCCAAGCTTAAACATACCGAGCAAGATTCTCTTCATGTTGTTGAATTCTCGCAGGGTCGTCCCAACGAGATCTCCTTCAATGTGTTGGATAAGAAATCCACTGCTCCATCAGCAGGAAAGCGTGGTTTTCTCTCACGTTTTCGTTCGAAGAACAAAGGTAGCTACGAAGGCTTTGGCGCTTCCATGGCGCTTGGCAGCGGTGAGAACACAGCACTGAAGGACGCGCTTGCACAAGAGGCGCGATCGGGCGATCAAAAAGACCCCGGAACGTCGCAAACGGCCAGACCATCAGGCAAGATGCAAGGAAAGCATGCTCAGCCTAAGCAGAAGCGCTTCGGGCGGGGACATGAGGAAACCCCCTTTCTTCCCAACGCTTCAGGGTTTAGTGCCGAGGCGTATGAAGAGGTCGCTCGTAGACAGAAGCGACGCATGCGCAGCCGGATTATCAGCATCGCATTGGTCATCGTGGTGGCAGTAGTACTTGCTGCGCTTGTCGGCATGTGGCTTTATCAGGAATACGAGAAGAATCGTTCGAATCGTGAGTTAATCGAAGAGGCATGTTCGTACATCGAAGAGAGCGATAAGACACTCGTAGCCATAGACGAGTTTTTCGTACAGCCTTTCGAAGATGACACGGTCGCCCGCGCTGAGCAGCTACAGGCTCAGATCCCCTCTGCCGTCGACGCGCTAGAAAAGGCCAAAAAATATGCCATTCGCGCTGATGAGGCTATAGAAGGCACCAGCGCGGATAAGGAGGCGGCCCAAAGTGCTTACAATGCGATTGTTTCACGTGAAACAATGTTCGAACTTGCAAATGAGAAACTTACGATCGATATCGATGCGAAGAGATCCATGGACGGCATGAATCTCATAAAAACAAATATCGATGATGCGCAGTATCTGCTGGCCCAAGCTGCCATAACGGTCAAGCAGACCTCGCCGGAAACGGTTGCTCAGTCTACCGAATGGCTCACAGAAGCGCGCACGAAGCTCGAAGAAGCACAAACTGCCTTGAATGAGATCATCGCGCGATTCCCCAATGGCGATTTCACAGTCTATTCAGAATACCTTGCGAAACGTCTTGAGGAGATCGGGTATGGTTTACTCTCCAACGAAGCGATCCTGATCCAGGACCGTAAGACCGCAGAGTCGAACAACGAGCTTTACAACCAGGCTGATCGTGATTCGGTCGAGATCGCGAAATCGTGCCCAGAAACGTTCGCTCAACCGCTTGTCGATGCGTATTCTCAAGCTTCCGCCCAGGTAGATGAGCAATTCGTGAAACTGCGAAACGATGTGGGTGGTTACGACTCTTTCCTCCGTTCATATCTCGGAACGGAGACCCAGAAAGGGTCGGATGATTAGGTGCGAACCGCCGAATATGACAAATTCAACAGATTCAACTTCGACGTACGGTTATCCGGTCAAATGACGTATACTAAAACAGAATATTTCTATGCCTTTCTCAAGGTGATGATGAATATGAAGACTGAATAGGGCGTTTGTAAAACGAGAGGGCTTTATATGGCTGAAATGATGGACGATATCGCACATCTTTCTCAAGAAATAGGACCGCGTCCAGCTGGTACAGAAGAGGAACAACAAGCCGCCTTATATATTGCAGATGAGCTTCAGAAGAGCGCAGGCTTCTCTACGGTTGTCGAAGATGTTTCTTGCGCATCGAACGGAAATACGATCCGTCTCATTTGCTTCACGCTCGCCTTCGTTTGTACGCTCCTCGCTCTCATTTTCCCGCTCTTGTCCATCCCCTGCATCATCATCGGTCTACTCGTTGCCGTTCTTTTTGTGTGCGAAGCGCTTGGCAAACCCTTTCTTTCTCGTTTCTTGCGCAATGGTGTGAGCCAGAACGTTGTTGCAAAATATAACCCTATTTCGATCACGAGCACGAACAAGCGTCGTAAGCTCATCTTGGTCACCCACTATGACAGTGCGCGCGTTGCGACCGAGTATCAAGGCATCACGGGACGTTATCTTCCTATCATTCGCTTGGTCAGTGCCATCACGCTCATCGTTGCTCCCATCGTCCTTTTCATCAAAGCGGTGTTTTTCACGAGTGATGCGGGAGTGGCGGGCATCATCTTCATGGTGCTTCAGATCATCTGTCTTGTCATCATGGCGCTTCCGCTTATCAGCATCATCAAGACGCGTTTTTCTTCCTACAATGATGCAGCGAACAATGATGCTGCAGGTGTTGCGGTATTGCTCGATGTAGCTCGAAGGGTAGGAAACGGCCTGGTCAGCGCTGAAGACATGGAGGCACGTGCTCGCGAGAACGCCGTAGAGGTCCATGGCGAGGAAGCGGCTCGCGAAGCAGGCGTTATTCCTGATGGAGTGGAAGTAACGTATCAAACGCGCGAGCATCAGATGAGTCCAGAGGAATCACTTGCAGCAGCGAAAGCTGCTATTGCGGCTCTTACGGGCAAGCCTGTCGCAGATAAGGTGCCGCTTTCAGACATCTCGTCACGTCTCGTTCAGCATGGCGAATTCCACGACAGTGAAGAGGCAGCGGCGGCAGCGGCGGTCAAATTTGCCGTCGAAGAGCCTGATGAGGCTCCGCTCTACAATCCGCCTGTTCGTTCTGCTGTTTCGGCTGATCATCCTGCAACGGATATCGTAGAAGAGCAAGCCCCGGTAACCGAGCAGCCTGAAGCGGCGGAATCGTTCGTGCGTGAATCGGTCGAGGCGCTCCAGCCCGGTTCGACAGGCATGAGAAGCTCGTATCAAAAACAAGTTCCCTCGTGGGCAAAGGCCGCGCAGGAAAAGGCGCATGCCAACAAGCCTGATCTTGCCAGTAGCGCCGTAAACGTCTCTCGTTCGCGCTTTGCTGATGCGCCAGCAGCGCATATGGCTGACGCATCGATGCATCGTGATACGCCATCGCCGATTTCGCATGAAACATCACTGGATCAGACCTCAAGTGCATCTGTCGAAGGCGCGGGTGTGCCAGAGCCAGTCTTCCAAGAACCCGAATCAGAGCTCGCTCGTCGTGTTGCTGCGCTTCGTGAAGAGATCGACAACGCAGCAGCTCCATTGCTGAAGCACCAGGAAGAGGCGCCCCAAAAGGAAGACCTCGCCCAGCTGCAAGTCGAAACCGAAGAAGAGAGAGCAGTGGTAGAGAATGAAGGACCGGTCATCGTTTCGGTTGTAGAGGCTGAACGGGAAACTCCTTCCGAGATGATCGAGCAGGAGCAGGAGCGAAAGAGCGCTTCCAAGCGCAAATCTGCATCACGCCGTGCCGCTGCGCATAAGAATAATATTGGTGGTTTCTTGGGCCGAGCATCCGATATGGTCAGCAACGTCTCCTCTAAGGTCACGGGCCGTCGGGGTAACCATGCGCCAGGCGCAAGGCCTGTTAGGGACGAAGCCGAGCAGGACGACATCGTGCTGGTAGAAGAGGCATTCGAAGACACTTCGAACCAGACCATATCCATGCCGCAAATCGATGTGAATCAGTTTGTTGAGGAAGAGCAATTCGAGGCTGTCGATCAGGTCGTTGCTGCCGATACGTTCGAGGCTGATCCGGTGTCGCCCATCATAGGTATGGAAGAGATGACCGCAGTTATGCCTGCAGTGCAACAAGAGACGGTCGTTACAGAAGACGATGAACCAGATCGTCACGTCATCGTGTTGCCTGATGTGGTCGCTCCTGTCAGCAATATGGAGGGTGCGAAGCAGCGTGCGCCGATGGCCTCCGACCCCGATCAGACGCAACCGCAAGGCGCGCTGTTGTCAAATATGCTTCCTCAGATCGGTGCCGATGTTGTTTCTTATGAAACTTCATATACTGCAGAGAAGAGTTCGATTCCGCCCCTTGGCGGTCTTGACCTGCCTGATTTCAATACGAGCGATTTCGAACGTGTAGTCGTTCCCTCTATTACGCCCATTACGGATGTTTCTTCGGATCTGACCAACCCCGATCTGTACGTTCCTCCCATTGGAGCAGTAGGAAGTACAGGCTCATTCGCGGCGGTCGGTACAGAACTGATCGAAGATGCGCAGGAAGAAAGCGTTTTTGTGGAGGATGCCGATGATTCGGTCTTCGACGAAGGCTTCACTCAAACTGGTGCTTTCGCAGGTCCTGATTATGTCGAGATGCCGCGTTCACGTGTAGGTCGTATCTTCGGGCGTTTTGGTAAGAAAAAGAAGAACATCGACGAGCAGTCTATCAGCGAGTGGGTCGATGTTGACAGTTCCTACGAAGCACGCAGTGTAGGTAAGGAACGTGGTAGCTGGGAGAGCTTCCGTACAGAAGACGACCAAGCTACCGAATTGATCGATGTCGATTATGAGGCTGTGCAGGGCGAAGGAGACAACGGGCGCAATTGGAATGGCGGCGCTTTCTCGTTGCAAAGTTTGCGCGCACGCGTTTCAGGAACTGCTCGTGATCAAGAAGTCGACGAGGCAGACGATCTTGGGGAGATGACGGCATCTTCTGGTCGCGCCTCGCTTAAGCGCGCAGTGCCTCAAGAGGTCAAGATCACCGAAGAGATCAATAACGAAATGCGTCTTCTGCGCGACTTCCGTCATCCTGACATCGATACTGAAGTATGGTTTGTTGCGCTCGGCGCCGAAGAAGCTCTCAATTCAGGTATGAAGGCCTTCATCGAGGAGCATCGTGATGAATTAAAAGGTGCCATGATCGTGAATCTTGAAGGTCTTGGCGCAGGTCAGCTCTCATTCATCGAAGAAGAAGGACAATATCGCCCTAATAAGGTTTCGTCGCGCTTGAAGCGTGTGCTCAGGCAAGCGTCCGAGAAGAGTGGCATTCCGTTCGCGACCAACAAACTGCTCAGCCGAGATACCGCTGCGCATGTTGCTGCTCAAAATGGCTTCCAGGCGATGACGCTTGCGGGAATGGATGGAAACCAAACTGCGTACTACGGAAGCATTGACGATCGTCTTAATATCATCGAGCAGAATACGCTGGAGCAGAATTCTCGCTTCGTGCTCGATCTTCTCAAGAGTGTTTGAACAAATATTGAATTAACGCTTGTATTACCTGGTCAACACGATACAATGGGTAAAGCAAAAGATGAAACGCGAAGCCTCTTACGCAGAGGCTCGAACCATGAAAAGAGGTTTCAATGGCAGTTATCGGTTATTGCGTGAAGTGCAAGGGCAAGAAGGAAATGGTTAACCCTCAGGAAGGCGTTACCAAGAACAACCGCATCATCACCAAGGGCACTTGCCCCGACTGCGGCACCAAGATGTCTCTCATCGGCGGTCTGAAGAAATAACACCGCTTTTATAGCAAGCATGCAAAGGACGACCGAGGTCGTCCTTTTTTATGCCCTGATCAAGGGGATAGAGATATACTTCAGCGAGCGATCAAAGAAAGAGCATTAATCTTCAGGCAAAGGCTCGAGTTCGCGGCGCACTTCTTGCATCTTCACGTCGAGCTTATTGGATATCTCGGCACAGAGAAGCAGGTCGTCTCCAAGACGTTGAGCGAGATCAGGATCGATATCCTTCTTATAACGCATCTTGTGTTCAAGGCTTGCCCAGAAGTTCATTGCGATGGTACGTAGCTGCACTTCGACCTTCATCCAGCGCTTCTCACCATGCAGGAAGATCGGCACCTCAACGATCAGGTGTAAGCTGCGATATCCGTTAGGTTTGGGATTTTTGATATAGTCCTTCACGCGCAGAACACGAACATCGTCTTGGGTTTCTAAGCATTCAGCAAGCAGATAGACATCTTCGATGAACGAGCAGACCACGCGAATGCCTGCGAAATCCGAGATATTCTCTTCGATTCCCTTGAGCGTCATCGGGCAATTCGTGCGCTCCATCTTGGTTAGCAAGCTTTCGATCGATTTAATGCGCGTTTTGATGGTTTCGATAGGATTGCGATCGTATTCAACAGAGAATTGTTCGTTCAGAACATCGAATTTCGTACGAACTTCCATCAATGCGCCACGATAGTAAGCATTCAGCAGTTTCCATTCGTGCATCGTGCTATGAAATGTGTGAAGAAGGGAAGCGAGAGAACTGTCGTTGGCGAGCTCATCAGCAAGATCGCCCAAGCGGGAATCTTGCAGGTATAACATCATCTTACTGAGATGATCTGAAGGTGTTTCGTTGGTGTTTTCGGGCATGGGTCTATAAGCCTTTCAATTCGAGGGGCTTACCACATTATTATAGTAAAGCTCTATCGTGCGGTTAGAAGCCCCTCATGAAATACACGCTGGCGCTTAAATGTTATCTGCGCGAAGCGCTTCGACCACATTGTTCGTTTTGGTGTGATGAAGCCCATACAAGACCGAGATGATCATGATCGCGGCGGTCATTAGGATCGCAAGGCATAAATAGCCCCACGGAACCACGAAGGGAAGTCCGCTGAGCGACTGCACAACTGCAGCATAGAGCAAAAGGGAAATGCCAAATGAGGCGATCAGGCCAGGGATGAGGCCCACAATACCGAAGTGTAGGCATTCATCGATGATCATGCGTCGGAATTGCTTTGGCGAAAGACCGATCGAGAGCATGACTGCAAACTCACGACGACGCAGGATCAGACTATTCGTGACCGTATTGAATACGTTGGCCATGGCGATCAGTGCGAGGATGATCGTGAACAGCAGGCAAAAGACATTCACGATCGTGGCGAGCATCTGGTTCGAATCCTGTTCCTCGATAAAATCGTTGTAAGAGACGCCCATGATCTTATAAGGGGTATTTTGGAGGAAGTAGTCTCGTGTTCGCTGTTCGAGCGTCTCGGCAAGTGCGGCATGATCGCCATCGATCGAGTTGAAATAGCTATAACAAAGCGGATCTCGGCCTCCCAGGCAAGTATGTTCAGCAAGGGATGCGGGGACGATGAGTGAAACATTCTCATTCCCTGCGCTCGTGTTCATAGGGGCCTCGTCGGTAAGTGCAGCTACCTCAAGCGAAACGTAAGCGATATCAAGCGTTTGCGACCCATCCTCGACCGGCTTCAAGCTATCTTGCTCGCTTGAGACATAGGGTACGAAGGAAAGATGACTCTTACCATCATTGCCGATCGCTTCTTTGAATCCGAGATCGACTACAGGGGTTCCATCGAGCGTAGCGGCCGAGACCATGTTGATGGTTCCCGTCGAACGCAGCACCTCAAGGAGCTGATACTTATCCCCATCATTGCCATAAGCCTGCGCAAGTGCGATCGCGCGTGGATGATCGGGATCATGATAATTAGCTGGGTCTTGGCCGATCGAGCGAGCGTATTCATCAAAGGCTTCATCGTCCAAATAGATGATGGTCGCATCTGCGGCACGTAGACCATTTTCCAGTGGAGCATATTTCATTGAATTGGTCCGGTCGAACGCTTCGCCACACATCTCGCTTGGCAAGGTAGCGATCGAGCGAGCACTAAGCATCCAACCAATACCTGCAGCATTTGGTGTTGCTGCGAGATCATCATAGAATTCCTCGAAGGCCTTCATTTGAGATGAGAAAGCGGCGTTTTTCTGCTCGAGAAGTTTCTGAGATGTTGTTGATGAAGTGGGCAGATCGTCGCTTTCGAAGTTGATCATTATTCCCACTTCTCCAACAGGAGACTTTCCTCCTGTTGCGGCATCGACCAGTGTTCCTAAGAAGGAATTGAGCGATCCTGCGGTCATCAGAAGAACGATCGCGATGGCCAAGGAAAAGCCTGCAGCACGCCCCTTCGAAGATGCGCGCCGCCGATTGATGCGTGCGAGCGTGCCTCCGATACCGAAGACCTTCCCGGCGAGGCTGCTTCTACGCCAGAGCGCTCCAAGCGCAGTGACCTTTTGTGCTCGACGCGTACCCTTCTTCGAAATACGTGAAGAGCCCCTCTGCCGCAGTGCATCGATGATGCTCACGCGACTAGCGCGCTTCGAAGGGATCCAGGCAGAAATGATCACGGTAAGAAGGGTGAGCAG
>CABRGJ010000013.1 GCA_902470405.1 uncultured Eggerthella sp. | reverse complement strand
TTCGTATGTATGGAATTCGAACGAGTCCTTGTGCAATCTGATGGGCTGGACCATCAAGAGCCAGACGCAGAAGAGCGTTCCGTTCATTGCTGAGGTCGACACGTATTCTGAAACCATGGGTGAGACTATTCCTGCAGGTAAATGTATCGGCATGAGTGCGGTCGTCACGACCAAGACCCATCAAGGACCCGTTATCGAGACGCAATGCATCGGCAAGGTGTACGGCCCCGATGATGGTGATCTGTGCGAGTGGAAGATCTTGGGCGAACCCGATACGCATTTCTCTGTCACGAAGCCTGCAACAGTCGAGCACACGTGTGCAGATATCGTCAATCGCATCCCAACCGTCATCGATGCGCCTGCAGGTTTCATCACGGTAGACCAGCTTCGTCCGATCGAGTACCTCACGTATCCGATCAACCTCTACGTCGAGAGCGAGCCGTATCAGCATGGCTATTTGTTTTCAGGTATCGATGAAGAGGATGGATGCTGCTGTGGCGATAGCGATCATCACGCTCATCACCACGAGTGCTGTCATCACCATGGCCAAGGGCACCATCATGGCCATCATGATCAGGATTGTTCTTGCGGCAAGAAAGATAAGAAGAAGCGCAAGAAGAAGTAGCGCCTGCGTGAGCCGATGCATGTAGAAAGGAAACCGAAGGCAATGATCGGTCAAGAGCATCTTACGAAGACAAAGCAGCAGAAGAAAGCAGAAGCTCAGCAAGGTTCGAACAGCGGCGATCAGAAGAAGATCATTACGATCATTGGCGACGTGGCTTCAGTGCTCTCGGTCATCATGTATGTTTCCTACGTTCCGCAGATCATGGCTAATCTGAGCGGAAACCCCGGTGTCTTCTGGCAGCCGCTTGCTGCCTTCTTCAATTGTTGCTTTTGGACTATTTACGGCATCGGGGCAAAGCCGCGTCAGTGGCCTATCATCATCGCGAACGTCCCCGGTATCTTTCTTGCTGCCATTACGGTCGTGACCTGTTTCATCCATTAGGAGCGCTATGGTGTTCGTGATGATCTCGGACACCATTTGCAACTGTGTAAATGGTATATGAAACGGCACATAAAGGCAGATTGCGGCAAGAAGGGTAGGCGACCCAATAAAAAATCAGGACCGAAATGGTCCTGACCGAAAAGATAACTGGTAGCCCCGACCGGATTCGAACCGGCGATCTCCGCCTTGAGAGGGCGGCGTCCTAAACCGCTAGACGACGGGGCCACATTGGCTGGGGTGGAAGGAGTCGAACCCTCACATACGGTACCAGAAACCGCTGTCCTACCATTAGACGACACCCCACCGCGTGTCCGCATCAGAAGAACTGACGCGAATCGGTATATTATCGGTATTCGAGGCTTGCGTCAAGGAATAACCCCGAAATTTTCGCAGGGTGGCATCAGGAGGTGCGAGACGGAAGGCGCATGGTGAGCGTTGTGTGATCGCAGGCCACCGGCTCGAGCGTTCAGGAGGCGGCGGTGAACGGAGGCGTGAGGACCTTAAGCGCGCGGATACAAAGAGGCGTGCTTGTTCCTCAAATGGGGTTATGCTACGATTGTCTCCCCTTATGAGCTGGTGAACAGTTCAAGGAGGTGCTTCTTATGTTGAGATGCATCTCGAAGAATCATCCGACAGATCTCCCTTTTCATTCGAACATTCCTCTGTCCCTTGAACGAACGAGGCTCCTTTCCGCATTGCTTTCTTCTCGTCGCTCTCTTCGCATCGTTTGTGCCCCTGCAGGTTACGGTAAGACCGCGCTTGCGTATCAATATGCTTCTCAGGTCTTCGCGTCAGATATGGTGATGTGGATCGATGCATCCCTTCCGGCTTTTTTGCTCGCACTCGACGAACGCCAAGGAAATGAGTTCACGCTCCGCTTTCTTGATCGCGATACAGCCCATCATAAGAGTCTATTGTTCGTCATCGATGATTGTCCGCCTCTTGACCGCGCCCGCTTCGAGGCGCTTTGTCAGTTGCTTGCAGATTTGCTCGAAGCTGATCATGAAGTGCTGTTGACCACGTGCGATACTCATTGGCTCGAGGTTGATCAGCCTTTGTGCAAACGTATCGATGCGCGAATGTTGCTCGTTGATGCGCGAGAACGCTCAAGTCTTCTTTCGCAGGCGTCTATGCTTGCGGGTGCGCAGGATAGAGACGCTCAAGAAGACGACCCGCTCTGTTCGATCATAGGTTTTCTAGATCAGAGCGAGCAAGCGCATAGGCGCTTTGCTCGCACGATGATGGATGCTAAGCTCCTTCGCGAAGAAGATGCGCTCGCAATCATCATGCTCGTATTGGAGCGGGGAGCAGTGCACGAACTGAGCGCATTCACGATTAGTCCGCTTTCCATATTGATCGCACATCTCGAACAGCGTTATCCGCATGTCGGTATTGTCGCGCTCGACCCGATGTTTCGCGCAGTCTCGCTTACCGAGCGCGAGAAATTCTTCTTGATCAGAGCGCATCTTTCTGCGCTCGTGGCAACACTTCCTGCCTTCGAAGACGAAGAGGCGCTCATCGAGGCTCTCATCGCTGTGCTGCTCAAACACGATCATCTTACGCTCGCAACGCAACTCGCATGTGGTCTTCATGACGATGATGCACGAGCACGCTATTTCGACCGCCATGCTCAAGCGTTCTTATTCTCTGGTCGGCCTCTTCTGTTGCTACAGCTTGCCCGTACGCTTCCCACCTCATTTCTCAGCTGTGAGCAGCGGTGGTTGGGCGTTGCGATAGCGAATGGGATCTTGGGAGAGAAGGAGGCGTCGCTGTGCGCGATGCGCACGGGCGCTCTGGCAGTTTCCGATGCGCACGATGCTACCGGCCGACAGCGTCTCATGACGCTATTTGTGAAGCTTGCGTTCAATATGGCTGAAGCTTCCGATATCGAAGCGCTCTCGAACCTCATCGCGCATCATCCCTCGATCGAATCACCAGCGAGAATAGCACCTTCCGAACGTCCTGATCTTTCTCGAGAGGTGCTTGTTCTCGTTCGTGATACGATCATCGACCCCTGCGTGTCCATCGAACAGCTTCTTCGTATCGCTGCTTCAGGGTTTTCGCTCAAACAGACGCTTGCCGTGACCTGCTCGTTCGTTTCGCTCTTGACCTTCTTATGGCGCGATCGTCTGAAGGGAGGGCCCACCCGTGCAACAGACAATCGGGTCATGCTTAAGGATGCGAGCGAAACAGAAGAGACCATGCTTGCCTGTCTTGAGCGTCATATTGCGATCGTGCTCGCACGTCAAGTCGAGGTGCTTCCCCCGAATATCTACGCGTTGTTCCTTTTCGATCGCACTCGTGACCTGTTCGGTGAGCGCACCTATATGCTCATCGATGATCGCACGCTTGCACATATCGAGTCAGTGCGTCGTGGGCTCATCGCGCAGCAGAAGCGCGTGCGCGCTGATCCTCATGCGTCGTTTTGCATCGATGAAGCATCCGAGCACGATGAGGAGATCAGGTCTACAACAGGGAAGAAGGCACTACGTATCAATACGCTCGGCCGTTTTGAGCTGGAGCCATACGACCCGAAGATCATCATCAAGGACAAAGTGCGCAAACAAATGCGTCTGCTCATCTCGCTGCTCGCGATCAATGAAGGGCGCGAGGTTGCCCGCCAACGGATCCAGCGGATCATGTGGCCCGATGCCTCCGAGCGCAATGCACGTCAGAGCTTGTACACCACGTGGAGCCTTCTGAACAAGAGCGTCATCGACAGCAGAGGCGAATGTCCGTTCTTCGAGAGCAATTCGCAATCGATTGCGCTCAATGCACGGTTAGTCGAGACCGACACGCAGTTGCTGAGCGTTCTCTGTAAGCGCTTACGGGAAGGTTCTCTTGATCTTTCTGGTTACGAACGTGCGATCGACCAGGTAGAAGAGCTTTACCGTGGTCCGCTTTTGCCTGGCGATGAGACTGCTGAGGTGGTCGCCCAGCGAAAGCGGTATCAGGATCGTCTGCTCGAAGCGCTTCTCACGAGCGGGATGAGCCTGCGCAAGCGAGGCGAGACAGCATTAGCGCTTCGCTATTTCCGCTTCGCGTTCGATAACGAACCGACACGCGAGGATATCTGCTATCAGCTGATGTTGTCTCTCTGGAAGCTTGGCCGTCACGGCGAAGCGCTGAACGAGTACTTCGTATGCAGGCGCTCGCTCATCGACCAGTTCGGCATCGAGGGAACCTCGAAACTGCGTGAGCTCTACGAGACCATCCTTGCCGATGCTTCTGAACAAGCGTGATGCTCTTATGGAATCGCACGATCACTTCGTGTGTGTTCGATGCATGTCAAAGGCAATTCTGAGAAAAAGCGTACAATGGTAACGGTCATATTGGGCGACCAGGTCGCCCTCTCTATTCAGTAAGTTGACGAGGTGTAAAGCTCGTCGAAAGGACATAAGAGAAGGTAGGCCCACTGCATGGGATTCTTTTCAAAGATATTGAGCATGGGCGAAGATCGCCCATTGAAGAACTATCAGAAGATGGTCGAGGTCATCAACGCACTCGAGCCATCCATGGAAGCGCGCAGCGATGAAGAGCTAGCGCATATCACGGTCGAGCTGCGCGAGCGCCTCGATCAGGGAGAAACGCTCGACGACGTGCTGCCTGAAGCGTTCGCTGCTGTGCGTGAAGCATCCAAGCGTACGTTAGGTATGCGCCATTTCGATGTACAGCTGATCGGCGGCATGGCGTTGCATGACGGCAAGATCGCCGAGATGAAGACAGGTGAAGGTAAGACCCTTGTCTCTACGTTGGCGGGTTATCTGAATGCACTGCCAGGCAACAACGTGCATATCGTCACGGTCAACGATTACCTGGCTGCCCGAGACAGCGCTTGGATGGGTCAAGTTTACGAATTTCTTGGGATGAAGGTCGGCCTCTTGCAAAATGGCATGGATCCCTCAGATAAGATCCCTCAATATCAGGCCGATGTTACTTATGGTACTAATTCCGAATTCGGTTTCGATTATCTGCGCGACAACATGGTCGCACGTGCCGATCGCCGTGTCCAACGCGGTCACGCCTTCGCTATCGTAGACGAGGTCGACTCGATCCTCATCGACGAGGCGCGTACGCCGCTCATCATCTCAGGCGCAGGCTCGCAGGCAGCCGAGCTCTACAAGAAGTTCGCCGCTATCGTGCCGTCGCTCAAGAAGGGCGTCGATTTCGAGATGGATGAAGCGAAGAAGACCATCTATACCACTGAAGCTGGTCTCGAAAAGGTCGAATTCCAGTTGGGCATCGAAGATCTTTATGGCGATCCGTCGGGTCAAATGCCCAATCACCTGCAGCAAGCGCTGAAGGCGCAGTTCCTCTTCCATCGTGATGTGGATTACGTCGTGCAGGACGGTGAAGTGAAGATCGTCGATGAATTCACGGGCCGTATCATGGAAGGTCGCCGCTATTCCGAAGGCCTCCATCAGGCGCTCGAAGCGAAAGAGCACGTGCTCGTCCGTCAGGAGAATCAAACGCTCGCCACCATCACGCTGCAGAATTTCTTCCGCCTCTACGACAAGCTATCGGGTATGACGGGTACCGCTATGACCGAGGACTCGGAATTCAGGCAGATCTACAATCTGCCTGTCCAGGCAATTCCACCCAACCGTCCAGTTGCGCGCGACGACAAGAACGATCTTATCTATCGCACGATCGATGCGAAGTTCAATGCGGTCGCTGACGATATCGCCGAGCGTCATGCGGTAGGGCAGCCTTGTCTGGTCGGTACGGTTTCCATTGAAAGCTCCGAGCGCTTGAGCCGTTTGCTCTCTAAGCGCGGCATCAAGCACGAGATCTTGAACGCGAAGAACCATGAACGAGAAGCTTCCATCGTTGCACAGGCAGGCCGCAAGGGCGCCGTTACTATCGCGACGAACATGGCAGGTCGTGGTACGGACATCTTGTTGGGCGGTAATCCCGATGTGCTTGCCCAGGAGTTTTTAGTGGAAGAGCTCGAAGAGGACGAAGAGCCCACCACGCAGCAATATGAGGCAGCGCGCGATCGTGCGCAAGCTATCACCGACCAAGAGAAGCTCGAGGTAAAGGCCACAGGCGGTCTTTGCGTTATCGGTACCGAACGTCATGAGAGCCGTCGAATCGACAACCAGCTTCGTGGTCGTTCTGGACGTCAGGGCGATCCGGGTGTCACGCAGTTCTACCTCTCGCTCGAAGACGATCTGATGCGTTTGTTCGGTGGTTCGAAGATGGACTCCATCTCGAACATGATGAAGAAGACGCATCTTCCCGAAGATCAGCCGATCCAGGCATCGATGGTCTCTAAAGCGATCGAGACCGCGCAGCGCCAGGTTGAATCTGTGAACTTCTCTGCACGTAAGAATGTTCTCGAATACGATGATGTTATGAACTTGCAGCGCAAGGCGATCTATAACGAGCGTAATGCGATCCTCGAAGGAAAGGATCTCTCCGAGCGTATCCCCGATATCATCGAGGATACCGTTACCGCTAACGTGCTCGAATATGCCTCACCGAAGCTCGCGAGCGATGACTGGGATATCGAGGGCTTGGATCAGTGGATCGAGCAGATGATCGGCTCGACCGACCTTAAGGTTGAGACGCTCGATCATTAAGATAACGCTTATACGCTCATCGATCTTATCGGAAGGTATTTCCAAGATCGCTACGATATGCGCTCCGATCAGATCGGTCCGATCTTCCAAGATATCCAGTCTCAGGTCATGCTTCGTTTCATCGATACGAAGTGGATGGCTCATCTACAGGATATGGATTACCTGAAAGCTTCTATAGGCCTGCGTGCTTATGGTCAGCGCGACCCGCTCGTCGAATATCGCGAAGAAGCGCATCAGATGTTCTCAGCGCTCACCGATTCGATCTATGAAGACTTCCTGCGCTTCTTGTTACGCGCACCCATCATCGTCCAAGAGGTCGAACCTGCTGAAGAGACGCCGCTTGATGGTGCGGTCAGCTATTCGAACCCTGAAGAAGCGCTCAATTCAGGAGCGAGCCAGGCACAACGCGTTCGTCAGGCAGCTGTGCAAGCGCAAGGCATGCCTGCGGAGAATCCAAAGGAATCGACACCGGCACGCACCACGCCCATCGAAAAGGATAAGAACGACCCGTATGCTAACGTGGGTCGCAACGATCCTTGTCCTTGTGGTAGCGGTAAGAAATTCAAGAAGTGTCATGGCGCTCATGCTTGATCGCATTTCGTAGGGTAGTTCGCAGGTTTCGTTTCATGAAGGTCTCATTATGATCACGTATGATGTCGCCCAGCAGCGCCTCGATGATGCGCAGGGTTTTCTCCATATCGACGATCGTGCGCACGAGCTCGAAGCACTCGAAGCACAGATCGCCGCTCCTGGTTTCTGGGATGATGCTGAAGCAGCCCAGAAAGTCTCCAAACGAGCTTCTGATGTGCGCGATCTGCTTTCGCGTTATGCCGATGCTCATCATCTGCTCGATGACGCGCGCACCGCAGCTGAATTCGCTGCGGAGGACGAGAGCTTCCAGGACGAAGAGCGGCAGTGCCTTGCTAAGCTCGAAGAGATGCTCGATGCCTTCGAGGTCGAATCATGGTTCACGGGCGCTTACGACGGAGCTGATGCCATCCTCACCATCCATCCTGGTAGTGGTGGTCTTGAAGCCCAGGACTGGACCGAGATGCTCTATAAGATGTATTCGCGCTACGCCGATCAGAAGGGCTGGAAGCAGAAACTGCTCGATCTGGTTCCTGGAGAAGGGATCGGGCTCGATCGTGTGAGCCTTCAAGTGGAGGGTCGCCACGCCTATGGCATGCTCCGCAGCGAAACGGGTGTTCATCGCCTCGTGCGCATCTCTCCAACTGATGAGAAGAAGCGTCGTCATACTACATTTGCGGCTGTCGAAGTGGTTCCTGTGCTCGATGACGACGATATCGAGATCGACATCGATCCGAACGATGTGCGTGTTGACGTGTATCGTTCGAGCGGCCCTGGTGGTCAGAGCGTCAATACCACGGACTCTGCAGTGCGTCTGACCCATATTCCTACCGGTATCGTGGTCACCTGTCAGAATGAGAAATCTCAGTTGCAGAATAAAGAGGCGGCATTTCGCGTATTGCGCGGCAAGCTCTACGAACGGGAGGAGCAGAAGCGTCAAGCCGAACTCGCTGAGCTGAAAGGCGAGAAGATGGACAATTCCTTTGGCAGTCAGATAAGGAACTATGTGCTCTATCCTTATCGACTGATTAAGGACACTCGTAGTAATATCGAAAGCGGTAACGTCGATGCGGCGCTCGATGGCGATATCGATCAATTTGTCATCGGATATCACCGTTGGAGGGCGTCGCAATAACGCAAGATCTGGCGTGAAAGGACATCATGGCATCTGTTGAAGCACATCAAAAAGCCAGCGCCATGCGTCGTGACATCATCACGATGATCCACGAAGCAGGCAGTGGCCACCCTGGAGGATCGCTCTCTTGTACGGACATTCTCGCAGCACTCTATTTCGGCGACGTCATGAATTACGATGCGTCCGATCCCAAGCTCGATGCACGAGATCGTTTCATCCTTGCTAAAGGACATGCGGCTCCTGCGCTCTATGCGGTGCTTGCTGAAGCAGGCTTTTTCCCGAAAGAAGAGCTTATGACCTTGCGTAAGTTCGGTACGCGCTTGCAAGGTCATCCCGATTCCAATCTATTGCCAGGCGTGGAAGTTTCTACCGGCTCGCTCGGTCAGGGCCTCTCCATTGCAGCAGGTACAGCGGCTGGTCTTCGTCTGAACGAAAGTCAAGCGAAGGTTTATACGGTCCTTGGTGATGGCGAATGCCAAGAAGGTCAAGTGTGGGAGGCGGCGAATTTCGCTGCCGCACAGCGCTTGGGTAACTTGATCGCTATCGTGGATGCGAATGGCCTCCAGATCGACGGCGTGCTTGAAGACGTCTGTTCTGCGGGTTCACTGAAAGACAAATTCGCTGCATTCGGTTGGGACGTTCATGAGGTCGATGGTCACGATATCGATGCGCTCATCGCGCTCTTCAAAGGCCTTGCCAACGAACCGACCGGCAGCCCAAAGGTCATCATCGCAAAGACGGTGAAGGGCAAGGGTGTTTCTTTTATGGAGGATCAAGCAGGCTGGCACGGTAAGGCGCCGAATCCCGAAGAGACCGAGCGTGCGCTTGCAGAACTCGAAAACGAGGTGAATCGTGATTAAGCTCGCAGATACCACTCAGGCACAAGAAAAGAAGGCCACGCGTGCGGCATACGGGAAGACGCTCGCAGAGCTCTTCGCAGAAGGACTGCCTATCGTTGCGGTTGATGCCGATCTTACCGGCTCGACCACTACGAAGGCGTTCGGGCAGGCAGGTGCAGAACAGAAGGATCGCTTGTTCAACGTCGGTATCGCCGAGCAGAACATGATCGACATCGCCGCAGGTCTCGCGCTTGCGGGCAACATCGCTTTCACGGGTTCATTCGCGGTGTTCGGTACGGGTCGCTGCTACGACCAGATCCGTAACACGGTCGCATATGCCAATCTCGATGTGAAGATCGCGCCGACGCATGCGGGTATCTCGGTCGGCCCCGATGGTGGTTCACACCAGATGCTCGAGGATATTTCACTCATGCGTGGTCTACCACCCATGAAGGTGCTCGTTCCTGCAGATTATGAATCTGCCTGTGCAGCGCTTAAGCTTGCGGCAAAAACGCCAGGTCCAGTATATGTGCGCATGGGTCGTGCGGCTGTACCAGCAGTCTATGCTCCTGGGGTGGAGCTTGAGATCGGTAAGGCGTATCGCCTGAGGGAGGGAAGCGATGTTACCATCATCGCGTGTGGTATCGAGATCGCAGAAGCGAACGAAGCAGCCGCCCTGCTCGCTGAAGAAGGCATCTCCGCTGAGGTCATCGATGCGTTCTGCGTCAAGCCGCTCGATCGCGACACTATCCTCGAATCGCTCAAGAAGACTGGATGCGCTGTCGTGGCTGAAGAACCCTCCGTGTATGGCGGCTTGTGCTCTGCGGTCAGCGAGCTGTGCGCCAAAGAAGCACCGCTGCCGCTCGAGTTTGTCGCAGTGCACGATCGTTTCGGTAAGTCGGGCGAATTTGAAGAACTTATGGCGTATTTCGACCTTGATGCCCCCGCGATCGTCCGAGCAGCGAAAAAAGTACTCACGCGCAAATAACATTGCTATAATTTTCATGTCTCAGAATCGATACTATGAATGGAGCATACTGTGACGAACGATAACGGCGGAAGCGTCGGTAGACATGCCGCAGCTCATTCCGCGCCGAATCTGACCGCGCAGCTTTCTCAAGCATTGCCAACGGTCAACGTCGATGCAGTGAATCAAAGCACCGGTAATCCGGTCATCACGTTCGACCATGTTACGAAGATCTATCCTGCTCAGCCAACCAAACCAGCGCT